>NZ_VPCG01000020.1:0-58540 GCF_013418355.1 Acinetobacter sp. YH12151
AGCAAGGTCTTGCTCTACTTTCTTTAAGCTTTCAGTCAAGTATTTCATTGCAAGTTTTTTTAAAATTTAATACCTAAATTGTATATGTTTGACTATATTTGTCAATATAATTATTTACTATCAATCATTCTGCTGATTTAAACAGATTGGTGAATCTGGATTAGCGGAAATCTGAAACCCTTGCATGAATGCTCACTTTGCCAGGCCACGGTGAGCATACATCCTGCCATATTATAATTTTGATAGGCATAGACGCCGATCTCTGGATGTTCACATCTTCCACCATTCTGATCTGGATGAATCTGGGTATTTAACTCATTCAGGTTGATGCGTATGCCCAGTCCTGAGGCCTTTAATACAGCTTCCTTGGTGGTCCAGACCTTAAACCAGTATTCGGAATCATAGTCCAGTGCCTGCCACTGTTTAAGCTCTTCAGGATGAAAGGTATGTTGTGCCATGGCTTCAAATCGAACCTTACGGCTCAGCTCTTCAATATCAATTCCCAAATTTTGGACATTATTGCTCGTTGCCAGAGCATAGAAATTTTGACTATGGCTATGGTTAAAGTTGAAGTCTGGATGAGTGTGGAGATAGGGTTTGCCGAATGTAGTCCGCACAACATCCTGATTGAAGACAGCGGATTCCAAATGACTGGATAAAAACTGATTTCTTAACGCGGCTATCTCAATCTTACGCGCTTGAATCTGTGCCTTACGTTCCAGGAGTTGGTTGCTTTGACTCGCGTCAGACAACGCATGCAGATCAATTCGAATAAGTGAAGTCACAATGGTTTTTCAATCTATATTTACTTTAAATCTATTGTAAGAGAGTTCATCAATCTTTGACCATGAGAATTGCCTTACATTTGAGAATCTAAGAGGGAAAAAAGCCTGCATCAGCAGGCTTTTTATCGAAAACTTAACACAAAAAATTAACGCTTAAATTTCTTTTCGGCTTTCTTGAACTTCTGTACATAACGACGTTTACGCGCTGCAATACGCTCATCCATCACCGTCTTACGCCCTTCAAACGGGTTTTCAGAGGTTTTAAACTCGATTTTAATCGGCGTACCTTCAAGCTTGTATACTTTACGGAACACGTTTTCAAGATAACGACGGTAATCCGCAGGGGTTTTATCGACCTTGTTACCATGGATCACGATGGTTGGTGGATTCTGTCCGCCCATATGCGCATAACGCATTTTAATACGACGACCCTGAACCATAGGCGGTTGGTGGGCATCTGTTGCATCATTTAAAATCTGGGTGATTTTTGCCGGTGATACTTTCAAACGAGATGAATCATAGGCACGGTGAATCGAAGGATAAAGCTCACCCACACCCGTTCCATGCAATGCAGAAATCAAATGCACTTTTGCCCATGGAATGAAATCGAAGCGACGCTCTACATCTAGCTTACATTGCTTGCGATCATATTCAGTCATGTTATCCCATTTGTTGACAGCAATGACCATGGCACGACCGGCTTCAAGCGCATAGCCAATCAGATGCAAATCTTGCTCAACGATACCATCACGTGCATCGACCACAACCACAATCACGTTGGCATCTTTCATCGCCTGTAAAGTTTTAACAATCGAGAATTTCTCAATCATTTCATCCACTTTACCTTTACGACGCACCCCTGCAGTATCAATCAGGGTATATTGACGGCCATCACGCTCGAATGGAATATAAATCGAGTCACGTGTTGTACCCGGCTGGTCAAATGCCACCACACGCTCTTCGCCGAGCAAACGGTTCACCAGCGTAGATTTACCCACGTTTGGACGACCAATAATCGCTAAACGCAGACCAGTGTTTTTATCATGTTCTTCCGGGTTTTCATCTTCCGGTACATCGGCAAGCACGTCTTCCAGCATTTGCTGAACACCACGACCATGGCTAGCAGCAACTTGTAGCGGCTCGCCCATGCCCAGTTTGTAGAATTCAACCAGGGCAGCTTCAGCATGTACGCCATCGACTTTATTGGCCGCCAGAAAGACCTTTTTACCTAAAGTACGCAGTTCACGCGCAATCTGCTCATCGGAAGCCAGCAGTCCGGCACGCGCGTCGACCACAAAAATGATAATATCGGCTTCATGAATGGCAGTTTTAGATTGCTCTGCCATATACGAGTCAATACCGCCTTCATTTTCACCAATACCACCGGTATCAACCACAATGAAAGATTTATTTTGATAGGTTGCATCGCCATATTTACGGTCGCGTGTCAGACCAGCAAAGTCTGCCACCAATGCGTCACGGCTCTTGGTAATCTGATTGAACAGAGTTGATTTTCCGACATTCGGACGACCAATGAGCGCAATTACGGGTTTCATAGAGTAACCTTTATTCAATAATCAGGCAGTCAAAGTGGCCTGAACATCAGAAAGTATAGGAAGATATAAGGGGAAAAATACCCTAAATAAAAACACGGGGCATTGATTTTTCAATCACCCCGCGTTCACAAAAATACGGTTGCGGCTAGTTTAACATAAGGCTCGTTAAAATTAACGGTTCTGCCAAATGCTTAATGCGCCCTTGCGTGTAGAAACATAAAGCTGGTTGTCGATCACGCGTAAGTTACGCACTTCACCAGAGGTTTTCGAACGACCAGTAATTTGTCCGGTACGCGGATCAATCAGGTGCAACACACCATCCAGATCACCGACCACCAAATCCGTGCCTAACATCACTGGATTACTGAGCTGACGATTCAACAATTGATCATTTTCCCAAAGCGGTTGACCCGAGCTAATCTCAAAAGCTTTAATTTTGCCATCAGTTTGCGCCACGAATACGCCATTGCCGACAACTTCTGGACGCTGGATGCTGCTGGCATCTTCACTCCAGATGACTTGCTGTGAAGCCAAGTCCAGTACAGTCACCTGACCTTGATAACTGGTCGTCACCACAAACTGGCCTGCAACGACCGGCTCACCGTCAATATCGACCAGACGCTGAATATCAGAACGGCCATCCGACACGGCGACACGACGCTGTAACTTTGGTACGCCACTTAAGGCATCCAGTGCATAAATATACGCATTTGAAGATGCAATCAGCACATTACGCGCATCTAATGGCACAGGAGCCGCCATACCACGCAGGCTGAATTGTACATTAGGCAGGTTATAAGTCCAAACTTGTGCACCGCTTGCCACTTCATGCGCATAGACCATACCGTCATTGCTCACACTAATCACACGACCTGCATGAATCAGTGAAGGCGCCAGTAAAGCACCCGTCAATTGTGCAGTCCATTTTTGCTCACCGGTTTGCTGATCGAGTGCAAACAGTTGGCCCTTCTGGCTACCCACAACAACCAGACCCTCGGCCGCTTCAACACCAGAACTTAGATTATCTTTGCTGACTTTTTTCTGCCAGAGACGCTGTTTGCCCTTAAATGCAGACACCTCGCCTTTTGGATCAATCGCAAAAACCACACCATTGTCTGCATCCAGACGTAAACGCAATGGATCGGCAGCATCTGTCGCAGATACACTGGTGGAAAATACAGGAACCAGTGTTTTGGCTTGGGTCAGTTTTGGAAGTGGGTTCGGTTTTACTTCTGGAACTTTATTTGTTTTACCTGCACAGCCAGCCAGTGCAAGCGTTAAAACAGTCAAGGCACAGGTAATTTTGTATTTTCTATTCATGCAGCTTCTTCCGCTTGTGTTTCTATAATTGGGCGTTCGATTTCTGGATCATCGACCAACACGCCTACGCTTTCGAGCTTAATTTGTAAAATCTGACGTTCTTCTTTACGTTCAATCAAGGCATCCCATGCACTTTGATATACTTTTTTCGCATTTTCAATATCATTTTTGGCAACATAGATATCGCCACGTGCTTCATCGGCAGTTGCTTTAAACGCAGGTTCAGTCACTGCTTCTAAAGTTTTCAATGCAGCATCATATTTTTTCTGTGCCAGTTGCGCATAAGCCAGACGAAGTTTGACCACCTGAACCAGACCTTTATCGTCTAGTGTCGAGTTTTCAACTTTTTGTAGCGCTTTCTCAGCCGCAGCATAATCTTCTTTGTCATAGGCCAGTTTCGCCATGACCAGCTGAGTCTGAATGGCCTGAGCTGAATCTGGTGCTTCTTTGACAATTTTGTCCGCAGTTTCAGACAGCTTGGCAAAGGCATCGCCCTGCGTCGCCTGTGCATCATCCATCAACTGCTGAACCTTGGCAGTGTGCATTTGCGACTCTGCCAGGTTTTTCTTCTGCCAATATTCCCATCCAAAAAAGGCAATCAGCGCAATCAAAATCCCTATAATGATCGAAGAACCATATTTCTTCGTAAAGGATTTTAAGCTTTCAAACTGTTCATCACCCACTGCGCTCATGAGACTACCCTTTTCCTGATGTTTTATCGATTATTTTAAAGAAATTTTAGCACTAAAAAATGCAACGAAGTCCGTAAATGGCACATTCGATTGCTCTGCGGTTGCCAGTTCTTTCACCGTAAAAGTCTGCGCTTCAAGTTCACGCTCACCTAAAATCGCAGCAAACAAAGCACCGGCCTGATCGGCCTTTTTCATTTGCGACTTCATTGAACCTTGAGAGCCCACTTTCAAACGCACCTGACTCCCCGCTGCTTCAAGCTGATCACGGATCTGTTCAGCAATGACCAAGGCTTGACCTTGAGAAGCCGGTTCAGCCACCAGGAATACTTCACAATCACGCGTTGGTGTATTGTCTTCAACCTGTTCAAGCAGAAGCAATAAACGTTCGATACCCATGGCAAAACCAACCGCAGGTACAGACTGATCAGGCTTGCCCTTCAATTGACCAACAAGACCGTCATAACGGCCACCGGCACACACGGTTCCTTGTGAACCTAAATGTGTTGTGGTCCATTCAAACACAGTTTTGTTGTAGTAGTCTAAGCCACGTACCAGTTTTTGGTTGATCACAAAACTCACGCCGGCATCAGTCAGGTACTGTTGTAACTGGGCAAAATGCGCCAGAGTTTCTTCACCCATAAAGTCATGCAGTTTCGGTGCATTTTCTAGGATGCTTTGGGTTTTGGCATCTTTAGAATCTAGAATACGCAGTGGATTTGTGGTCAGACGGCGCTGAGAATCTTCGTCCAGATCGGCTTTATGTGACTCTAAAAATTCAACCAAGGCTGCACGATAGGCTGCACGTTCATCCGATTCGCCTAAAGTATTTAATTCAAGTTGAACCTTGTCCGCTACGCCCATACGTTTCCACAGACGTGCAGTCATCAAAATCAGCTCTGCATCCATGTCCGGAGTCGCCACACCAAAGGTTTCTACACCAAACTGGTGGAACTGACGGTAACGGCCTTTCTGTGGTTTTTCATAACGGAACATTGGCCCGATATACCAGACGCGAGGAGTTGCACCACGAAGCAGATTATGCTCCAGCATGGCACGTACACAGCCTGCAGTTCCTTCAGGGCGTAGTGTCAGAGACTCAGGCGGATTACCTTTGTCCAGAAAGGTATACATTTCTTTTTCAACGATATCGGTGGCATCACCGATCGAACGTTTGAACAGATTGGTCTGTTCAACGATAGGCAAACGGATTTGTTGATAGCCATAAGCATCCATCAAACCCGACAGATGTTGTTCAAGACGTCTCCAAGCTGGGCTTTGCGTTGGGAGAATGTCATTAAAACCTTTGATTGCGACGATTGAACTCATGATCTACTCAGAAAAACTTGTACGAATAATTTCTTTAGATTTAGCTTCTTCAAGCTCGGTAACACGTTGACGAACCATATTTTCGATCTCATCAACCAGTTGATTGGTATCAATTAGATGGCTCTTTTCACCATTACGATACACCAGTGAACGTGGCGCTGCACCTACGACACCGATATCGGCTTCTTTAGCCTCGCCCGGCCCATTTACTTTACAGCCAATCACCGAGACATCCATCGGGGTACGGATATCTTCCAGACGCTCTTCCAGTTGTTGCATCACTGAAATCACATTAAATTCCTGACGTGAACAGCTTGGGCAGGCAATAAAATTAATGCCGTTAGAACGCAGACCCAGCGATTTTAGAATATCAAAACCGATTTTAATTTCTTCTTCAGGCTCGGCAGCAAGCGAAATACGCATGGTATCGCCAATGCCTTCCATCAGCAAACCACCCAGAGCGATTGCAGATTTAACCGAACCTGTACGGTAAATACCGGCTTCGGTTACACCCAAATGCAGCGGATTATCAATTTGCTGTGACAGCAAACGGTACGCATCCATGGTCAGGAACACATTGGATGCTTTAACTGAAATTTTAAATTCCTGAAAATCCAGACGGTCTAAAATATCGATATGACGCATCGCAGATTCAAGCAATGCTGCGCCTGTCGGCTCGCCATATTTCTTTTGAATGTCTTTTTCGAGTGAACCGGCATTGACACCGATCCGCATTGAAATATCATTATGACGTGCTGCTGCCACCACTTCACGAATCTTTGCTTCTGAGCCGATATTGCCCGGGTTAATCCGCAAACAGTCTGCACCGAAGTCCGCAACTGCCAAAGCAATTTTATAGTCGAAGTGAATATCGGCCACCAAAGGCACATTCACCTGCTTACGAATTTCACCAAATGCTGCCGCCGCTTCCATCGTAGGCACAGAAACCCGCATGATGTCTGCACCGGCATCGACACAGCGCTGGATCTGTGCAACCGTGGCTGCCACATCACAGGTTTCAGTATTGGTCATAGACTGGATACTGATTGGTGCATCACCACCCACATAAACTGAACCGACACGAATTTTACGTGTTGGACGACGTTTAATTGGATTTACGATCATGGTTTTGCTCTACTCTTGATCTGTTAAGGTGACAAACGGAATTCTGCTTTTCCGTTTACGGTATAAGGTGACAATGAAATATTTTCATTATTCAGGCTGAGTGATACAGCTGCCGCATCATCAAGACGAATCTGGAATGGTGCTTCACCATTGAGTTGCAAACTCGATGCCTGACGGCCAGTCGCTAAAACGTTACCGGCTGAATCGACGATATGCACAGAGGTCGGACGGTTAAAATCGAGTTTTAGCTGGTCGCCAGACAGTGCGGCGCCTGCATCCAGATTCAGAATCTCGATATTGGAAGCACCGACTCCAGAAACTTCACTGCTATTTTGCGAATTACTGCTCGACCAGTTTTGAATCATGGCAAACAGTGCGCCCAAAATTAGCAGCAAGACCAGCGTAATAAAAATGCGCTTTAACCATTTACGGTTACGGTCACGCTTGGAACCTGGCAATTTCCCCATAATTTTGATGGGGGAATTATTCAGCGCATGATTGGGCAACAAACCCGTATCATTGGTATAAATTTCATCAAAACGCTGAATAATAGTCGACGCATCTACACCCAAAAGTTTGGCATAGATCCGGTAATAGCCTTTGATAAAAGTCGCCTCAGGCAAAGACTTATATTCATCCTGCTCAAGTGCAGTCAGGGTTTTGACCGGAATATTCAGCTCTTTGGCCACATTTTCCAGATCACGTTGCTGATTGAGACGAATCTGACGCAAGTACTCGCCCGGACGTTGAATATTTCCTAACGCATTTGGAGCTACGCTCGAATGATTCGAAGGTGAATTAGGATTTACTTCCATACGGCCTCAGTACTGTACTGTAATTGCAAATAACGTTGGTATTCCTGGCTTTCAGGAAACAATGCACGTAACTGGTTCACCAATACCTGCATCCCCAACTGATCACCACTGGCACGCGCAGTGCGAATGCCAACCCAGAGCGCACGGGCACCCTGATTTTTCTGTCCCACACCACGCGCAAACTGTTGATACAGTTGTGTCGCTGCCGGGAACTGCTGGTTTAAATAAAAAATTTCTGACAACTCTAACATTGATATATATGAATCGCGATTCGCCTGAAGCGCCTGTTTGAATGATTTTTCAGCATTCACCACATCGCCCATTTTCAGGTAAATACGTCCCATATTTTCCAGTGCACGGAAACGCTGATCATAACCTAAAGTTGCACCGGCAATGTTAAACTGCTCGATCGCATCATTATAGCGTTCTAGCTGATATAAATACGTGCCATAGTTGTTGCGTGCCTGTGCATTTTTCGGATCTGCCGAAATCGCACGCTTGAAATAAGCATCTGCTTTCTCAAGATTGAGCTGACTACCTTCCTGTTGCAATAGCACGCCCATCATCATATTCGCTTGCGAATCACGCGGAGTCGTTTCGAGTGCCTGATCCAGCGCACGTTTGGCTGCATCTAGGTCACCTGTTCTTAAATATTCTGCCGCCAATTGGGTACGGACTTTGGTGGCTTTTTCAGGATCTTTCTGACCCAAATCTGGCGTTTGACATGCAACCAAAGCTAAAGACACACATACTGTTGAAATCAAAGCAATTTTAGATGTTAGATTTCTCAACTGGCGACCTCTTATTATCCTTGTGAACGCATAATCTCATTTGACTGCGCAATTTTCTTTTTCCACTGTTCCGCACGACGGGTACGATCAGCCACTTGACCTACAAGCTGTCCACACGCCGCATCAATATCATCACCGCGTGTCTGACGAATCGTACACACAAAACCGGCATCAGACAAAGTTTTTTGGAAAGAAATAATGCGGTTACGGCTTGAACGCCCATAAGGCGCGTGCGGGAAAGGGTTGAATGGAATCAAATTAATCTTGCTCGGCAAGTTCTTCAGCAGCTTAATCATTTGCTGTGCATGTTCAGGATGATCATTCACACCATCCAGCATCACATATTCAATAGTGACGTGTTTACGTGAACTTTCATTACCATCTTTGGCAATATAACGCTGACACGCCGCAATCAGTTGTTCTAAAGGATATTTCTTGTTGATTGGCACCAGTTCATTACGCAGTTCGTCATTTGGTGCGTGCAATGAAATGGCCAGTGCAACATCAATGTCTTTGACCATTTGATCAATTTTCGGCACTACACCTGATGTCGATAAGGTCACGCGACGTTTCGACATGCCATAAGCAAAGTCGTCCAGCATAATGCGCATGGAATTAAGTACGGCATCGTAGTTAAGCAGTGGTTCGCCCATGCCCATCATGACCACATTCGTGACTGAACGTTCACGATCTGCCACAGGCACATCTTCCATATAGGAATAGTTCGCCACCCACAACTGACCAATGATTTCTGACTGATCTAAATCGCGCTGAAAACCCTGTTTACCGGTTGAACAGAATGAACAGTCTAGTGCGCAGCCCACTTGAGACGAAATACACAAGGTACGACGTAGGCCGCTACGATGTTCTGCTGGAATCAATACAGTTTCGACAAGAGAGCCGTCACCATCACCGACACGGAAGACCCATTTACGGGTACCGTCTTTAGAATAATTTTTATGCACCACTTCGGGCGCTTTAATTTCACAAATACGTTCCAGTTTTTCACGCAGTTTGCCCGAGATATTGGTCATCTCGGCAAAATCGGTCACGAAAAATTGGTGAATCCATTTCATTACCTGCCCGGCACGAAACTTCTTCTCCCCCATATCCTCAAAGAATTTCTCCATTTGCGGACGAGACATGCCGAGTAGGTTCACTTTTTCCACAGCATTCTGCTGTGTGGGAGTGGACGGAGATGGTTGCTGTGCAGCTGAAACTGCAGATACAGCGACGACTTCAGTACTCATGTGTATTACCTAAACCATGTCTAAAGATCAAAGGAGAAGCTCAATATGTGAGCAAAGAATTATTCAAAGAATAAAAAAACCAGATAAGTATAATAACACTTATCTGGTTTGAATACTGCGAATTAACGAGTACGTGGAGCAATCTCAGTTTGAGCGAAGAAGTAGTTAACTTCACGGTCAGCTGATGCTACAGAGTCAGAACCGTGAGCAGCATTTTCGTCGATGCTTACAGCGAAATCTGCACGGATTGTACCAGGAGCAGCTTCTTTAGGATTCGTCGCGCCAAGGATGTCACGGTGAGCAAGAACAGCGTTTTCACCTTCAAGAACTGAAACAACCACTGGACCAGAAGTCATGAAAGCAACAAGATCAGCAAAGAAACCACGTTCTTTGTGCTCAGCGTAGAAGCCTTCAGCTTCAGCTTGAGTCAAGTGTTTCATTTTAGTTGCAACAATTTGAAGACCAGCTTTCTCGAAACGAGCAAAGATGTCGCCGATGTGGTTTTTAGCAACTGCGTCTGGTTTTACGATAGATAAAGTACGTTCGATAGCCATGATAGGCTCCTTAAGTCAATTGTTGACATGAAAATTTGGCGCATTATACCGAGATAATGCGCACTTTTCTGCTTTTACACTGTAAAAATATGCTTTTTTCAATCGGGCACTTAACGCGCTTCGTCAATCCATGCCATTTGAATCGCTTCCAGCAGACCTTCTGTGGATTTAGTCGGGTCATCCGTAAACTCAGGCAAGGCACATACCCAGGCGTGTAAATCAGTAAAACGAATCCACTGCGGGTCCACATCTGGATGCGCTTCGTAGAGTTCAATCGCGATATCCAGGGTATCAGTCCAACGTAAACCCATCTCTATTTCTCACCATATTTGCTTTAATGCTGTACTTTAGCAAATTTATAAAAATCTGCGAGCTTTCGCCCCAGTTTTCACTTACTTTTACAACATAATATTGAGATAAGGTGCGCTCAGCACAATGACCACGGCCATCATGCCTCCGATCATTGCCCCAACCGCGACATCACTTGGATAATGCAATCCCAGAATCATGCGCGATAAAGCCACCAGCAGCGTAAAAGGGAGCATCAACAGCAATAATAGCGGTGCAACATAACCCAAGACCGTGGTTGCCATTACCGCATGCAAGGTATGTCCAGACGGAAAACTAAAATGATCAAGCGGCCGCTCACCCAGTCGAATCACCTGGTGCACCTGATAAGGTCTTGGACGTACAGTTTTTGTTTTGAGAATTTTATAAATCAGCGTACCGAACGTTCCACCCAAAATGATATAGAGCATCTGTAGCCCATACTCCAAGCCACGAAGTCCCCATGCAGCAAAACACATCACATACCAAAACACTCCATCCCCCAAACGGCTAATGATTTTAAAAAAAGCAGCGATTCGATTTGAGTGGGAGAGATGATTGAGGTAGACACAGCCTTTTAAATCTATTTCTAAAAATTTGAGTTTGGCATTGTGGATTTTCATCATGTTGCTCCCGCTCTTGTTTTAATTAGGTCATTTATTTTGCCTTGTGATTGAGTACAGAACCTGTTCAAACTGCTCTACAGGATGTTGCCATCCGACCTTCTGTGCACAGTGTGAAGCATACACACCCATTCTTCTAAGTGTGTGATAATCTGGTAACTTTAAGATATTGGCTGTTAAATCTTCTTGCAGACCCAGTGAGCTGAGCCAGCCTGTTCGGTCGTGTTGTACATGTAGATGTGCACAAGCATAATCATAAGCAATAACCGGCAGTCCACTGGCCATCGCCTCCAATACCACATTGCCAAAGGTTTCAACCTGACTCGCAAAGCAAAACACATCGGCACTGGCATAGGCTTCAGCAAGCTGTTGACCACGCAAACTCCCGGTAAACACAATCGAAGCATCATGATTCAACTGCTCTAAGCGCTGTCGGTCTGGACCATCTCCGACCACCACCAGACGCACATCCTGACAATGCATATGACGCAATGTGAAATATGCCTGAATCACCACTGGTATTTCTTTTTCAGGCGATAAACGCCCGACATACAACATGATACGGGTCTCTTTGGAAGCTCCCCAGCTCTGGCGTAGGGAATCAGAACGCCATTTAGGTGAAAAGGCTTGTGTATCTACCCCTCGCCCCACCACAACCAGTGGACACGTCACTCCAAATTTGCGGAGTGCTTCGGCAGTCTCACGACTCGGTACACAGGTAATTGCGGTATGATTATGAAACCATTTGAGATAATGCTGAATAGGTTTAACCAAGAATGCCAAATCAAAGAAACGGCTAAATTCCTGAAATGGTGAATGAAAACCGCTCGATACAGGAATTTTAAGGAATCTTGCAGTTTGCTGCGCGGCAAGCCCTAATGGGCCTTCTGTGACGATATGCACTACATCGGGTGCAAAGACTTCTACCGCATGGCGAACTTTTAGAAACTGCGGCCAACCGAACTGTAAGCCTGAATATTTGGGAATACGCTGTGCTTTAACCAAACATTCCCGATAGGGTTGAAATTCAGCACAGATGCCTTTTTGCTCGGGTCGAATCAATAAAATTTTATGCCCCTGTTTTTTCAGCCCTTTGCAGAGTTGTAACAGTGAATGGGCTACACCATTAATTTCAGGTGGCCATGTTTCGGTCACTATGGCAATTTTTAAGCGGGGGCGTACCAAATCTGCAAGCGCAGATGATTTTTGAGGACTTTTCAGACGTTGCTGTTTTAAGTCAAATTGAAAGCCATCAAGGAATGCTTGTTGTTTTGTTAAGGCTTGGCTGTAGGGCTGATTCATGTCGCACCTATCTTACTTATGTATGTTTTAAGCAAAGCATAGGTGTTCTGTGTGACTGTTTGATGAAGTAGCAAAAACTTAATAATGGGTGCTATGCAACCCGAAATGAGCCTTCTGAATTGAATATCATTTTGGCTGTAAAAGCTTTTTGATCTTTAATAGTTAGAATTAATCCTTTGTAGTAATTAGGGTCATTACAATCAATAAATACATCACGCTTAAAAATATCTTTTATCTCAAAAAACTAAATTGCTCTCAACAAAATCATTAATATTTATTAGATTCTTTTCTGTACTAATCTCAAATCCTAAGCATTTAACTTTCATGCATTTTCCAATAAAAAACCCCATAATAACGAGGTCTTTATAGCATAAAATTCAACCAAAAGGAGTATTAATTCTTTTCCTTATCAACGATTTTGTTTACTTGAATCCACGGTACGAAAAAAATAAAGCACTGCTTTATTCTTCTTGAGGCACTTAACGTTAATACTAACATCATTATCACACACAAAAAGCCCCTGTTAAAAACAGGGGCTTTTTGACTTAGACATTAGAACTTAGTTCTTTTCTTTGTCTACGATTTTGTTTGCTTGAATCCAAGGTACGAAAGAAAATTAAAGCATGGCTTTACTTTTCTTGAGGCACGTAACTTAGTTCTTTTCTTTATCTACAATCTTATTCGCTTGAATCCAAGGCATCATCGCGCGAAGTTTGTTACCAGTTACTTCGATACCGTGAGCAGCGTTTTGACGACGACGAGCAGTCATAGATGGGTAGTTCAACGCACCTTCTTGAATGAACATCTTCGCGTATTCGCCAGATTGAATACGTTTAAGTGCATTACGCATCGCTTCACGAGACTGCTCGTTAATTACTTCAGTACCCGTTACATATTCACCATATTCCGCATTGTTCGATACAGAGTAGTTCATGTCCGCGATACCGCCTTCGAACATCAAGTCAACGATCAATTTAAGCTCGTGTAGACATTCGAAGTACGCCATTTCAGGCGCATAACCAGCTTCAACCAAAGTTTCGAAGCCCATTTTAACCAGTTCAACTGCACCACCACAAAGAACTGCTTGCTCACCGAAAAGGTCAGTTTCAGTTTCTTCACGGAATGAAGTTTCGATAATACCAGTACGGCCGCCACCTACGCCTGAAGCATAAGAAAGTGCAACGTTACGCGCGTTACCAGATGCATCCTGGTGAATTGCGATTAAATCAGGAACACCTGAACCACGCTGGTATTCAGAACGTACTGTGTGACCAGGTGCTTTAGGCGCAACCATGATTACGTCAAGGTCAGCACGTGGAACAACTTGGTTGTAAAGAATCGAGAAACCGTGAGCAAACGCTAAAGTAGCACCTTGCTTGATGTTTGGCTCAATCTCGTCACGATAAAGTTGAGATTGGAATTCGTCAGGCGTCAAGATCATGACTACATCCGCTTGCGCTACAGCAGCAGCAACTTCAGCAACTTTAAGACCTGAATTTTCAGCTTTTTTCCAAGAAGTAGAGTTCGCACGTAAACCTACAGTGACATCAACGCCAGAATCTTTCAGGTTAAGCGCATGTGCGTGACCTTGTGAACCGTAACCAATGATCGCTACTTTCTTCGATTGGATGATAGATAAATCGCAGTCTTTATCGTAAAAAATTTGCATTGCTGTCTCCGCTTAATGCTTGTTTGTCTGTTTAAATCAGGCAGTGACCCTTAAATTTACACTGCCTGATACCCCCTTCTTATTAGGATGAGGAAATACTTTAAAATTTAGATGGTGAGTACTTTTTCACCGCGTGCGATACCAGAAACACCTGAACGCACGACTTCTAAAATGGTGTGTTCTGCTAGTGCATCGATAAACGCATCCACTTTTTCAGTCGTACCGGCAATTTGAATGGTATAGGTTGTCGGTGTGACATCAACAATCTGACCACGGAAAATATCCGCAGTACGCTTAATTTCGTCACGAGATAAACCGAGTGCTTTTACTTTAATCAGCATCAATTCACGCTCAATGTGTGCACCTTCAGACAGGTCAACCACTTTCACCACTTCAACCAGCTTGTTGAGCTGTTTGGTAATTTGTTCAATCTTGTGATCATCGCCATAAGTGGTCAATGTCAAACGTGAAAGCGTTGGGTCTTCAGTCGGAGCAACATTCAATGTTTCGATGTTGTAGCCACGCTGTGAGAACAAGCCGACTAGGCGGGAAAGCGCGCCTGACTCGTTTTCTACGAGTACAGAGATAATATGTCTCATTTAGTGCGCTCCCCTTTAGCCAACCACATATCCTGCATCGATTGACCCGCAATCAACATCGGATAAACGTGCTCGGTACGATCTACCATCACGTTAATAAATACGCATTTGTCGTTAATCGCCATCGCTTCTGCAAGTTTCGACTCTAGCTCATCGGCATGGTTAATCTGAATACCGACATGACCATAAGCTTCCATCAGTTTGGCAAAGTCAGGCAATGAATCTACATAAGAACTTGAATGACGTCCTTCATAGTTCATATCTTGCCATTGTTTTACCATCCCTAAAGCCTGGTTATTCAAGCACAGAATTTTTACATTCAGGCCATATTGCTTACAGGTCGAAAGCTCCTGGATACACATCTGAATCGATGCTTCACCGGTGATACACACCACTTGCTGTTCCGGGTATGCAAGCTTCGCAGCCATCGCATACGGCAAACCTACACCCATGGTGCCTAGGCCACCTGAGTTGATCCATTGACGTGGACGTTTGTATTTGTAATACATCGCACCAAACATCTGATGCTGACCGACGTCAGAAGTAATGATTGCTTCGCCATTGGTCACTTTGTCCAATGCCTGAACCACTTGTTGTGGCTTCATTACACCATCAACACCTGCCTCAAAACGACCGCCGTGAACCTTGCGCCATTCATTGATCTGTTTCCACCATGCCGCAATCGCTTCAGGATTTGGCTTAGAAACATTCAGCTGTTTCAACTGATTCAACATTTCATTCAATACAGGCTCTACAGCACCGACAATTGGAATGTGCGCCATAATGGTTTTTGAAATCGTCGCCGGGTCGATATCAATATGAATGACTTTTGCATTTGGACAGAATTTCGCAGGGTTATTAGTAACACGGTCATCGAAACGCGCACCCACACAAAGAATTACATCTGCATTGTGCATGGTCATATTGGCTTCGTAAGTACCGTGCATACCCAACATACCGATGAATTGTTCATCATCGCCCGGGAATGCGCCAAGACCCATCAAGGTATTGGTCACTGGATAACCCAATAGATGCGCAAGCTCTGTCAATTGTGCTGAAGCATTACCTTGAACAACACCACCACCCGAGTAAATCACTGGGCGTTTAGCACTGATCAGCTCTTCAATCGCTTTACGAATTTGGCCCGAGTGACCACGGAACGGTGGCTGATACGAACGCATCTTCACTTTTTCCGGGTATTCGTAAGCAAACTTCTCTGCAGGATTGGTGGCATCCTTTGGAATATCGATCACGACAGGACCTGGACGACCAGATGAAGCGATATAGAATGCTTTTTTGATAATTGCAGGAATTTCGCTGGCATGACGCACCTGGAAACTATGTTTCACGATGGGACGTGAAATGCCGACCATATCGGTTTCCTGGAATGCATCTTCACCAATCAGATGACTCGCAACCTGACCTGACAAAATCACCATCGGGATTGAGTCCATATAGGCCGTTGCGATTGGCGTTACCGTGTTGGTTGCACCCGGACCTGAGGTCACCAGTACCACACCGGTCTTACCTGTTACGCGTGAGTAAGCATCCGCCATGTGACCGGCAGCTTGTTCGTGACGTACGAGGTAATGATTGATTCGGTCTTGTTGAAATAGCGCATCATAGATATGCAGAACTGCGCCGCCTGGGTATCCAAAAACATGTTCAACGCCTTCGTCCGCTAATGCGCGAACAAGCATTTCACCACCAGATAGAAGTTCCAACGTGATTCACCCTAATATTATTCACTGCACAAATGGGAGGCATTTGCAGTGTTTCATTTGTTAACTGTCTGCACTGTTATAGCACACAAATTTCATAGTTTTCAAAGCAATAGGAAAAAAATTTAATCTCTTCGCTGTTCGAGCAATACGGGATCTAAAACATGTTGGGATAAACATATTTTGCTTAGCTTTGTTCAATTTCTCGGCTAGAGAAATCGCCCATTGCATGAAATGGCACCTAGTCGAAGGGTGATCGATCTAAGGCATATAAAACTATAGCAGCATTCTTGTGTTTTCAGGCTTTAAAGTCAAGTTTAAAAAACAGGCAATATGCGCTTAAAAACACCTGATTTGCTGTTTTTAACAGCGATCTAGAGCAAGGACAGTAATAAAGAATTAATCTAATAATATTTAATCCAATAAAATTCATAAACTTATATATTTAATTTTATAAATTTTTAGCATGTCTTATATAAAAAAAATGAATGAATTTTTAATAAATCCAGTGAAGTTGTTTATCAATAAATTTTGTGTCTGAAAATTTGCTCACCACTTCTACAAACGAGATGCAGAAGCTGTTCGACCCTTAATCATGAATAGAGCAGATAAAAATTCATTATTTTTACTGTGAAAATCACTACAATGTTTTGTAGTATTTTATGGCTAGAACACAGAGGCTCAAAAACAATGAAAATATCTTTTTTAACTGCCTTAAGTCTGAGTTGTGCAATTTCTCTGGGCATCTGTAGCAGCAGTGCTTCAGCAATCCAGTATTATAAATGGGTCGATGCCAAGGGCACCACGCACTATACGAAAACACCGCCCCCGAAAACAGCGAAAAAAGCCACAACTGTTGATACCTATGGCTGGAAAAACTCGGCACCGACACCGCCTAGAACGAGTGAAACTGAAGCGCAAACAAAAAATAGCGCTCAAGAACAACTGCAACAGCCTCAAATTCCTGAGAATCAGGATCAGCAGCAACGTGAAGCCAACGAAGCCTTAGAACAATCGAAAAATCGCGCAGTGGCTTTATAAGCGACCTCCACTATGGAACTGATCATTTTTTCTTAGGGAAATGCCTGCGCAAAATTCACTTTTAGGTGCATTTTGCGCTATGCTGTGCAACAGACTTTTTTCACCGTAATTCACTGATACGTTTATGACTACTCACATTGATTCCGAATATCAAGCCAGTGCGATCGAGCCTCAAGTCCAACAGGATTGGGAATCTCGCAAAGCCTTTAAAGTTGCCGACAAAGTAGAAGGTCCACGTCGTTATATTCTCTCGATGTTCCCTTACCCAAGTGGCAAACTGCATATGGGTCATGTGCGTAACTATACGATTGGTGACGTGATCAGCCGTTTCCATCGCTTAAAAGGTGAAACGGTCCTGCAACCGATGGGTTGGGATGCTTTCGGTCTACCTGCTGAAAACGCAGCGATTGCACACCAGGTTGCTCCGGCAAAATGGACATTTGAAAATATCGCTTACATGCGTGACCAATTAAAGAAATTGGGTCTAGCTGTCGATTGGGATCGTGAATTTGCCACCTGTACCCCTGAATACTATCGTTGGGAACAATGGTTATTTGTTCAGCTTTATAAAAAAGGCTTGATCTACCGTAAGCTTTCAACCGTGAACTGGGATCCGGTCGATCAGACTGTACTTGCCAACGAACAGGTTGAAAATGGTCGCGGCTGGCGTTCAGGTGCATTGGTTGAAAAACGTGACATTCCAATGTACTACTTCCGCATTACCGATTATGCGCAAGAATTATTAGATGATCTAGACACATTGAAAGACGGTTGGCCTCAACAAGTTCTGACCATGCAACGTAACTGGATTGGTCGCTCACAAGGGATGGACATTACGTTCCCTTCAGCAAATCCAGAAATCTACGCTGAAGGCTTAACAGTCTTTACCACACGTGCTGACACGTTGATGGGCGTGACTTATGTTGCTGTTGCAGCAGAACACCCAATGGCACTCAAAGCTGCTGCTCTCCAATCAGAAGCAGGCAACCCTGAACTTGCTGCATTTATTGAAGAATGTCGTATGGGTTCAGTTGCTGAAGCGGATCTTGCGACTGCCGAGAAGAAAGGTATGGCAACAGGCCTGTCTGTTAAGCATCCTGTGACTGGTGAAGAAGTTCCGGTCTGGATCGCCAACTATGTGTTGATGTCTTACGGTTCAGGTGCGGTGATGGCGGTGCCTTCACACGATGAGCGTGACTTCGAATTTGCCAATAAATATGGCTTAAGCATCAAACAAGTCATTGATGCCAAAGGCGCTGACGATAGCGACTTTTCTGCAACAGAATGGCAAGAATGGTACGGTTCGAAAGAAGGCAAACTGGTGAATTCAGGCGAGTTTGACGGTCTAGATTTTCAGGGTGCATATGATGCATTCCTAGCCAAACTAGAACCAACAGGTCTGGCAAGCTCTAAAGTTCAATTCCGTTTACGTGACTGGGGTGTTTCCCGTCAGCGTTACTGGGGTTGTCCAATTCCAATGATTAACTGTCCATCATGTGGTCAAGTGCCAGTGCCTGAAGAGCAACTTCCTGTTGTACTTCCGACTGACGTTGTTCCAGACGGTTCAGGCAATCCATTGAACAAGATGCCCGAATTCTACGAAACGTCATGCCCAAGCTGTGGTGGCGACGCGCGTCGTGAAACCGATACGCTTGACACTTTCGTAGAGTCTTCTTGGTACTATGCACGTTATGCATCTCCTGATTTTACTAATGGTTTAGTTAAACCTGAAGCTGCTCAAACATGGCTTCCAGTAAATCAATACATCGGTGGTGTTGAACACGCGATTCTGCACTTACTTTATGCACGCTTCTTCCACAAATTGATGCGTGATGAAGGTGTAGTACAAGGTAATGAACCATTTACCAACCTGTTAACTCAAGGTATGGTTTTGGCAGATACTTATTACCGTGAAGCTGAATCAGGCAAGAAAACCTGGTTTAACCCTGCAGATATCGACCTCGAACGTGATGAAAAAGGGCGTATTCTGTCTGCGAAATACCAAGGTGATGGTCAGGACGTAATTGTTGGTGGTCAGGAAAAAATGTCGAAATCGAAAAATAACGGTATCGACCCGCAATCCATTATCGACCAATACGGTGCAGATACCGCACGTGTATTTATGATGTTTGCAGCACCACCGGATCAATCGCTTGAATGGTCTGACGCCGGTGTTGAGGGTGCAAACCGCTTCCTGAAACGTGTATGGCGTTTAGCAACAGGCTTCCTTGAAAAAGGTAACGGTGCATCAAACATCGACAAAGCGGCACTGTCTACGGCTGCACAAGACCTACGTCGTAAAACCCATGAAACCATCCAAAAAGTCGGTGATGACATCGAACGTCGTCATGCATTTAACACTGCAATTGCTGCATTGATGGAACTTCTAAACGCGAACAACAAGTTTGAAGCCCAAGATGACAATGACGTTGCTGTTGCACGTGAATCGATTACAACGCTATTAACTTTACTTGCACCATTTGCACCGCATTTAACCCAGACTTTATTGGCTGAATTTGGGATTGAATTGAATTCAACTTTATTCCCTGCAGTAGATGAATCTGCGCTGACACGTAATACGCAAACCATCGTGGTTCAAGTCAACGGTAAACTTCGTGGCAAGCTTGAAGTATCTGTAGATGCTTCTAAAGATGACATCTTGGCTCAAGCCAAAGCATTGCCTGAAGTTCAGCAATTCTTGACTGGTCCAACCAAGAAAGAAATTGTTGTTCCAAATAAGTTGGTGAACTTGGTGGTTTAAATCCTGAGGAATTGTTTAAGCACTGCTTTAAACAATTCTGCAAGGGGATGAGGGCGAATAATTCACCTCTCCCTAACCCTCACTTGCGTTCAGTTTTAAAAGCGCTGCTTTAAAACCTCACTCAGGAGAAGGACTTTAAGAAATAATCCCTCCAAACTTCCCTTTGCCAAAGGGAGGCTTAAAAAACACAAAGCCCGTTGCCAGCCAACGGGCTTTGACTTTACAATCCAGTTCAGGATTTCAAATATTCCCCTTCGGGAAGCATAGAGGGCAACACATGCATTTGGGCAAACGTTTAGCAGCAATTGTTTTAACTTGTGGTCTGAGTGCAGGCTTAGTCGGCTGTGGTTTTCATCTGAAAGGAACCAACCCAAGCTCGGCACCTGTTGCTTACTCTGTCATGAGCCTGTCTTTACCGCCCAATACTGAAGAACTGCAAGAAAAACTGGCAGTTTACCTCGGTGCTGCAGGCGTACAGCTAAGTAATGCACCTAATGCTTATGTATTGCGTGTTCTCGATTACACGCCGCGCCGCTTAGAATTAAACGGCAAGCTGGTAGAAACCTTGCTGCGTTTAAATGTAACCTTCCGCATTGAAGATGCGCAAGGCAATCCGGTGACCGAACCACGCACTGTGGTGGCAACGCGTACTTATCAATATGACATTGAAACAGTCAACACTGATGACCAGGAACAAAAGTTTTTGAATCAGGTGATTATTGATGATGTGGCACAGCAGATCGCGCGTCAGATTTCATCGAACCGCCTCCCCTTGGCCAAACAAAATACCCCAGCGCAACCTGCTCAATAAGAACGCCTTATGAAACTTGACTATCTGCAAGCCCTAAAACGTGTCGATGAAGCTCGCGGTGCCTGGGTCTTGCATGGTCAAGAGCCTTTGCTAGAACAAAACCTGATCGATGCCTTTCGCGCACATTGGCAAGCCAAAGATATCGAACGTCAACGTTATGATGTCAGTTCAGTTTCTGAGTGGAAAAATGTCTTTAATGCATTGAACAGTTTGTCATTGTTCTCAACCCAACTGGCAGTTGAAGTGCATGGCAATATCAAACCAGATGCCAGTAGCCTCAAACTGCTGAAAAGCTATTTACAACAAGACAGTGATAATCTGCTATTGGTCGTTATGCCCAAGCAAGATGCGAGCAGCCTCAAATCCAGCTTCTTCCAGACGGTTGAGGCCAATGGTGTCTGCGTTGCGCTTACTGCAAATTATCCACGCGATCGTCAGCAAATTTTGGCAGTTGAAGCAGAGAAACTGGGGATTAAACTGGCCCATGATGCCTGGCAATGGCTGGAACAGCATCATGAGCACAACTTGCTGGCAGCCAAAAACAGCCTGATGCGGGTCAGTGACACCTTTACGGAAGTTGATGTGATTCAGATTGATCATTTATATGCCTGCTTACAGGATCAATCACGCTATAGCACCTATGATTTGAGTGATGCCCTGCTGCAAGGCAATCTCTCGCAATCGATCAAGATTTTCCAGTATCTGGTCGCTTCAGGTGAACCGATGAGCCTGATCTTATGGAGCCTGAGCAAGGAAATGCGTCTGTTGATGCAACTGTTTGAACAGCCGCAAAATGCCTTGCAAATTGGAATCTGGAAAACCAAAGTCGGGCTATATCAGCAAGCTTTACGCCGTCTCAGCCCCCAACGCTTTTTGAGCTGGCCCCAGCTGTTAATCCGTATTGATGCAGCCATTAAAGGAATGTCCAAAGAGAACCCTGAACATCTCATCTTACAGGCCATTGCTGAAATGTGCGGTCAACGCTTATTTTTAGCGCCGAGTGCTTAACCAAAGAAACGTGCAAACCAGCCCTTGCCTTTTTTGCTTTCCTGAGCACGTAAATAACTCAACATATTATCGCGCACTGCATCGACATAGTCCTGATCATCATGTTGAATATGATTGATCAGCCATTTGGACAATAAACGATATAAATCATTTTCAATCGATTCTCCCTTCTCGAACTTGAGACGATAATCATTGAGTCGTTTCACAAATAATTCATGTATACCGCGATGCGAAGGTAGGTATTGATAACTGACCTGTTCCAGCAGGTTTTCTTCAAAGCTGAAATGTGACTGGGTATAATCGATTAAATCCTCCAAGACCTCTTTGATTCGATCGCGATCTCCTGTGCTTTTTACCTGCTCCAAAGCATTGATATAATCTAAAATTTGACGGTGCTGATTATCGATTACGTCGATTCCAATATTATAGCTTTCATTCCATTCCATCGTTAAACCCTCATCAATGTTGCGAGCAAAGTTGTATTATTTTTGCACAATAAATGTGCATTTTCTTGTTAAGCGGTAAAACCATAATTTTTTTATGGAATTAAATCTTACAAGCTTTATTTATTTAAATCCATATATAAAACATGGGTTTTTAAAATTTTTTTCTACTTAATTTTCAACTGGTTTTTACTATTGGGACTAAAGGGAGGAAAATTAAGCCAGAAATAGCCTTAGAACAAATATCACACAACAAATCTAGTATGTTTGGTCTTATGTCTTTATTGATTCACACTCGATTTTATTTGTGCAGCGCTTTGATTGAAAAAATACTGTTGGGAACAGTGATCATTTTATTTAAGAGTCAGCTGATGATCTTTTAAATAGGATCGATGTTATCTATAGAGGGTCAAATCCTGTTATCAATGTCAGAACAAGCAATTCATGGAGCATTTTAAAATGGTCTGTATGGACGATATTTTCAGAAATCAGCCAATAGAAAATAATTCTCATTATAATTCAAAAAATTCACGATTTATCCCAATTTCGCTTTTATAATCAATCCCTATCTTTGATCCGAATTCGTACTCAATATGCCAAAAATAAAACCGACGAAACTAATTATGGCCGCCGTGATTGCCATTGTGTTAATCGCTGCGGGGTGGTATTTCCTCAAACCTAAAGAACAGCCGCCACAGTATATTACTGCTGAAGTAACACAGGGTGATATTGAAAGTTCTGTACTGGCGACCGGTATTTTAGAAGCCACCAAAATGGTCAGCGTAGGTGCCCAGGTTTCTGGCCAGGTGAGACAAATGTATGTGGAACTCGGTGATCAGGTTAAACAGGGTCAGCTGATTGCACGAATTGATTCTGTTCGTCAGGAAAATGATTTAAAAACTGCTGAAGCCAGCATTAAAAACCAGATGGCACAGCTTGCAGTGAGACAGGCGAATCTGGCCAAAGTTGAAGCTGAATACAATCGTCAGAAAGCCATGTATGCACAGGATGCAACTTCCCGTTCAGAGCTGGAATCTGCATTTGCCAGTTATAAAACGGCTCAGGCCGATATCACGGCAATCAATGCACAGATCGAACAGTCGCGCCTGACCTTGGCAACTGCCAAAGAAGACTTGGGTTATACCCAGATTGTGGCACCGATGGATGGCACGATTGTGGCGATTGTGACCGAAGAAGGTCAAACCGTGAATGCCAATCAAAGTGCACCGACCATTGTGAAACTGGCCAAGCTCGACACCATGACCATCAAAGCTGAAATTTCTGAAGCAGATGTGATGAAAGTGGAAGAAGGCCAAACCGTTTATTTCACCACGCTGGGCAATAACGAGAAAAAGATTTACGCCAAACTACGTCAGGTTGAACCTGCACCCAATTCGATTAATACCGATTCAAATACATCTGGTTCATCGTCAAGTTCTGCGGTGTATTACAACGCTTTATTTGATGTGCCAAATGAAGACGGCAAACTGCGTATTGATATGACGGCGCAGGTTTATATCGTGCTGGATGAAGCTAAAAATGTGCTGACCATTCCAGCCGCTGCGATTCAGAGCTCAAATCGTCCGGCACGTGCCAATCGGGGTGAAGGTTCTCGCGGAGAAGGTTCCCGTAGCGAAGCTAATCCAGCAGCACGTCCTGAAACTGAATCGGCTCAAGGCAACCGCCCTGCCGCTGAACGCCCTGCCCGCCTAAATCTGTCTGACGCTGAAATTGCGCTGATTGAACAAGGCAAAGCACAGCGTGGCATGGTTCGTGTCTTGCAAGCCGATGGTACTGCAAAACCAACCCCTGTATTAATCGGTTTGAATAACCGCGCGACTGCGCAAGTGCTGAAAGGTTTAAAACGTGGTGATCAGGTGGTGATTGCTGATGGTTCTGACACCTCCAATGATGCAGCAAAACGCGGTGGCAATAGCCGTGGCCCAATGAGAATGTAAGCATGAATTCACAACAACAGCCTCTCCTCGAGGTGAAAAATCTGGTTCGTGAATTCCCTGCGGGTGAAAGCACGGTCCAGATTTTAAAAGGGGTAAATCTGGAGATTTATCCGGGTGAACTGGTGGCGATTGTCGGCCAGTCCGGTTCCGGTAAATCAACCCTGATGAACATTCTGGGTTGTCTGGACAAACCGACCACCGGTAGCTACAAGGTCAAAGGCCGTGAAACCCGCGAACTGGAAGCGGATGAACTGGCGCAATTACGCCGTGAATATTTCGGCTTTATTTTCCAGCGTTATCATTTACTGGGTGATTTAAACGCAGCAGGCAATGTGGAAGTTCCTGCGATTTATGCCGGTGCAGATTCATCTGAACGGCATGCGCGAGCCATCAAGATTCTGACTGATCTGGGTCTGGGTGAAAAAACCCAGAACCGTCCAAGTCAGCTCTCTGGTGGTCAGCAGCAACGTGTTTCGATTGCCCGTGCGCTAATGAATGGCGGTGACGTGATTCTGGCCGATGAACCGACAGGTGCATTAGACAAGAACAGCGGTATTGAAGTGATGCGTATTTTGCGTGAACTGAATGCCAAAGGTCATACCATCATTCTGGTCACGCATGATCATAATGTGGCTAAAAATGCGACACGAATTATCGAGATTTCAGACGGTAATATCATTTCCGATCAGCCCAATGTTCCTGAAGTCGAAGAGCATCTGGAAAAACAGCCGCTAATCCGCAGTGAACAAAAGAAGATTTCTTCATGGCGTTCTGCAGTTGACCGTCTGGGTGAGGCCTTCCGTATGGCCTTGCTGGCCATGAATGCACATCGCATGCGGACTTTCCTGACCATGCTCGGAATCATTATCGGGATCGCTTCGGTGGTCTCGGTGGTCGCACTGGGCAATGGCTCACAAAAACAGATTCTGGAAAATATCAGCAGTCTGGGCACCAATACCATTACCGTATTTCAGGGCCGAGGCTTTGGGGACAATTCCAGATCTTCACAGTCCAAAACCCTGATTCCGGCCGATGCCGATGCACTGGCCGAACAGCCGTATGTCGATGGCGTCAGTCCGTCGGTGAATAGCAGTGTCACCGGCCGTTATAAAGAAATTGAAGCTTCAACCACGGTCAACGGCGTCAGTGAAGATTTCTTCTATGTGCGTGGCATGACCTTCCAGTCCGGTCAGCCCTTTGACCGCAGTAGCGTCATGCAACAGGCGCAAGATGTCGTCATTGACACCAATACCAAAAATACCTTCTTTAAGGATGGCACCAATCCGGTGGGTCAGGTGATTTTACTCGGGAGCGTACCGAGCCGGATTATCGGGGTGATCGACGCGCAAAAAGGCATGATGGGCAATAATGACAGCCTGAATGTCTATCTGCCGTATTCCACCGTGATGAGCCGTATGCTGGGGCAATCCAATGTACGTAGCATCATTGTGCGGATTAAGGATGAATACCCAAGTGCGGCGGCTGAAAATGCAATTTTAAACCTGTTGGTACAGCGCCATGGTGCGCAGGATGTGTTTACCCAGAATGCCGACAGTATTCGTGAAACCATTCAGCAGACCACAGCGACTATGACGCTTTTAATTTCGGCGATTGCTGTGATTTCACTGGTGGTCGGCGGGATCGGGGTGATGAATATCATGCTGGTGTCCGTGACTGAACGTACTCAGGAAATTGGTGTGCGTATGGCGGTGGGTGCCCGTCAAAGTGATATTTTGCAGCAATTCCTGATTGAAGCCGTTCTGGTCTGTATCTTGGGTGGTATTTTGGGTGTGCTGCTTTCCCTCGGGATTGGCCAATTAATTACCCATTTTGCCGGCGGTACTTTCCAGATGGCCTATTCAACCACTTCGATTGTAGCGGCCTTTGTCTGCTCAAGCCTGATCGGGATTGTGTTTGGCTTTATCCCGGCACGTAATGCCGCTCGTCTGAATCCAGTCGATGCGCTCTCTCGCGAATAAGGAACCTGATATGCAAATGAATTTAACCAAGCTTGCCAGTGCCCTGTTGCTGGGAAGCTCGCTGACCGGTTGTGCGGCAGTGGTAAAAACACCTTATGAGCAGCCTGCGATTAATATGCCTGGCAATTTTCAAAATAATAAGGTTTTAAGTCAGCAGATCCATGCCGACATTCTGGCAGATCAATGGTGGACCTTATTTAAAGATCCGCAATTGAACAGTCTGGTCGATCAAGTGCTGGCGCAGAATACAGATCTGGCGGTGGCTGGCATCAGTTTACAGCAGGCGCGCATTCAGGCCAGACAGGCACAAAGCCAGCAAGGCGTCCGTGTCGGTGATGCACGAATTTCAACGGGCCAGCGTTTTGATCTGGAGGGTGGCAGCAATGCTTCGACGGGTCTTTCACTGGGCTATCCGGGCTTAAGCTATGAACTGGATCTGTTTGGCAAACTGGCCAATCAGACTGAAGCGGCGCGCTGGGAAGCCTTGGCATCTGCACAGGACTTACAGGCGACAGCGCAGAGCCTGATTGGCACCACGGCACAGCTTTACTGGCAATTGGCTTATTTAAACGAGCGTTATAGCGTGGTACAGCAAAATCTGGCAACGGCGCAAAAAACCTATGATCTGGTGCAGGTACAATATCGTGCCGGTGCGGTGTCCGGTCTGGATTTAACCCAGGCCGAACAGGCGATTCAAAGCCAGCAAGCCACCTTAAGCCAGATTGAGCAGCAACGGGTGGAAACGCGTACCGGCCTCGCAGTATTGCTGCATATGCCAGTACAACAGCTTTCTATTCAGGAGCCAAGCCGTTTACCGAATATTCAATTACCGAGTATTCAGGCCGACTTACCCGCGAGTTTATTGTCCCGTCGTCCCGACCTCCAAGCGACTGAACTACGTTTGCGTAAAGCGCTGGCCAATAAGGATGCCAACAAAGCCAGTTATTATCCTTCAATCAGTCTGACTGGGAATTTGACCACAGGTATTGGCAGCAGTACTTCGCTTTCAAATGCGTTGAAGAATCCGGTGGCGACTTTAGGTGCGGGTCTGACCTTGCCCTTCCTGCAATGGAATGACATGAAACGTGATCTGCAAGTCAATGAGCTGGAATATGAAAAAGCGATTATGCAATATCGCCAGACCATGTATGAAGCCTTTGCCGATGTGGAAAATGCCTTATCGAACCGGACTGAAATCAGTAAGCAAGTCACTTTGCAGCAACGTAATGTCGAACTGGCTGAACGTACCGAACGTCTGACTGAAGTACGTTATCGTAATGGCGCGGTGGCGTTAAAGAACCTGCTGGATGCACAGGAAACCACACGGAATGCACGGCTGTCTTTGGTACAAACCCGACAGAACCAGTACAATGCCTATGTGACTTTAATGCAGGCATTAGGTGGCAGTCCAATCCAGCAATTACCTTAAACAAAGCTTGAACCATAAAAAAACCGCTGCCAGACAGCGGTTTTTTATATTGCGTGATGTCAATAAAAATTACTTCATTTCTAAATAGGCATGCACATTTTTCAATAATTCAGTTGATCGCTCATGCTCGAGCAAACTGCCTTTTTCCAGCCAGTCCCGCGCGACTCCAATATCGCGTTCCACCCCAATTCCCTTGGTATATAAACGTCCCAGATGACTATAAGCATCGGCATTGACCTGCGCTGCCGCCTGACGGTAATACTGTACCGCCTGTTCGATATTTGCCTCAGTGCCTATGCCATTTTCAAACGCTTCCCCCAGCGCATTCAGTGCCACACCATTCTGCTGAGCAGCCGCTTTTTGCAGATAGCTCAAGCCTAAGGCAATATCCTGCGCAATCTGTTGTCCCTTAAGATACTCCAAGCCCAATTCTGCCTGTGCCTGTGCATGTCCCAGTTGTGCAGCCTGATGCAGATAACGATTGGCCTGCTCTGGATGACAGATAAAGACCGGATAAATACCTGACAGAGCCTGATACAGGAACCAGGCTGCTTCCTTGGAGCCTTTCGCAACCGCCTGATTCAGATATTGAATGGCTTTGTCGCGTGTCGGCAATGGATATTCCGCCAGACTATAAAAACGCCCGACCACATAAATTAAATCTGCCTCAGACTGAGCCTCGATCTGCCAGTATTGCTGGGCCACTGCCTGAATCATGCGGGTGGCTTTGGCTGTGTCTTTTACAGTACCGATGCCATTTAAATAACACAGTGCCAGACCCATTTGTGCATAAGCATCATCGGGACTAAGCTGAAATGCTGCCTGATACAGTTCAAATGCCTTTTGCGGCTCATGAGCCACTAGATGCTGTTCAAAATACAGCGCGGCAATCATGCATAAAGCGGGCGGATGCTGAGTATTGGCAGCTTCAGACCAGTAACGAAACGCCATGGTTTCATTTTTATCGACATACCAACCATGAAAATAAGCCAGTCCAATTAAAGTCTTGGAATGCGCATCGGCATGTTCTTTGGACTGCTGCATCAAATGCTGGAACACGCGCTGACGCTGGTCGGTATCGATACGGCCTTGCAGTACGCCAGCATAATAATCATAGAGACCTTTTTGATCACCAAGACTGATACAGCGTTTAATAAATTGCAGGGCTTGAGTCTGGTCTTGGGGCAGCCTCTGTCCACGCGCATAATCATCGGCGATCTGCTGATTGGCAGCCAGATGATCTTGCTGCGCAGCTAAAAACAGATAATGAATTCCCTGAACCAAATCTTGAGCCGCTGAATCTGTTAAATAATACTGCGCCAGTTGATACTGCGAATTGCTATGTCCCTGCCCGGCATTTTGAATGAGTAAGGCCAAGCGCTGCTGTTCAGCGTTCTTATCTTCTGGATTTGTTTCTGTAGTATAAGAAAGTTCAGTGATGCGGTACTGGGCATCCAGATTGCCACGGGCTACGGCATGTCGGTACCAGTACAGCGCCTTTTCCGGGTCAGCCATTTGATAGCGTTGCTCCTCATGAATCTGCCCCAGATAATAAGCCGCGTCATCACTGCCCAGATGAAAGGCTTTATCGAGATAACTGATGGCTGTTTCCGTATTTTGCGCATGTCCCAGACCCTGCAAATGCATCAGCCCCATGCCGACATAAGCCTGTGGAATTTCCTGTTGCTGGGCAAGATTCTGGTAAATCTGATAGGCACGTGCATAATTCGGATGTTCAGGATCTGAACTCAAGCGCGCCGCATGCTTGAGCTGTGCATCAAGCTGCTCAATCCATAGATCATGCTGCACAGCTTTGGCCTGATCACGTTTTACCGGATCCGGACGTTTCCACATCCAAATCCCCAAAGCCCCTATCCCCAAAATCAATACCAGCAAGAACCACATAACTGCTCCAAAACATTATTTTTGTTCTGCAAATGAATCCTTTCATTCTAAACGCCGTCTCAAAAAAAGCACATATCTTGTGCTTTTTATTTTGTAAATCAGGCTTTTGCTCTTTTACTATCCAGCTTCTTCAAGCCTTCTGCCACAGCGACCATGGCAAAGCTTGAAGTCACCACCACGGCAGAGCCATAACCACCACAGCGCAAGCCGGCACTGGCACAGACATCGGCACTCGAGAACGGATTATCGATAGAATAGACACAGGTAATGCCGAATTTTTCTTTAGGTTTTTTACAAATACCTTTGCCGCGTAACTGGGCACGCAATTTGGCCAGCATCGGGTCCTGTTCGGTTTTAGATAAATCGGCCACCCGAATTTTCAGGGGATCCAGTTTACCGCCTGCTCCGCCTGACACAATCAAGGGAATCTTGTTAAAGCGACAATGCAGCATCAAGGCAAATTTGGCCTTCACATCATCAATACAGTCGAGAATTAAATCAGGATTACCTGCTAAAATTTCTTTGATATTTTCCGGCGTCAGATAATCATCAATCAGATTGATCTTGATCCGTGGATTAATGGCATGACAACGCTCGGCCATCACTGCAATTTTTTCATGGCCCAAGGTCGTGCTCATGGCAGGCAATTGACGATTAATATTGGATGCCGCCACCACATCCATATCGACCAAACTCAGCTCGCCCACACCGCTACGTGCCAGCGCTTCTACTGCCCAAGAACCGACACCACCGATGCCAATCACCATCACATGACTTTTTTCATAATGACTGAAGCTGTCTTCTCCATAAATTTTGGCAACACCCGCAAAGCGGCGCTCATATTCATCGTCTTGAAGCAGTTCAGTCATAAGTCATCAATAGCTGTTAAATCACGGCTTATTTTAGCAAAGTCAGCATTTTTTTACTGCTTCTAAAATTTTGATACAAAATCTATCAGCAAAATCAGAAAGATAAATTCAGGAACATTTATAATTGGATAAAATTCATACATAAAACTTTAAATATGGGAGTCAAACACTGTGCTGATCAATGCTCTTTTGGCTCTCAATTTTATACTGATCACTCTACATTTTTATTTTTACAGTAGCCAAAAACAGAAAAACTATGCGCTGAGTATTTTTATTCGTTTGTTGATTTTAGGCCTATTCGGATATGTGATCCTAGATCGCCATGAAACCCAGACCCATCTGATTTTGGTACTGATATCCTGGGTGATATTTGAACTGATTGAGAGTTTATATCAAAAGAAAAAAGCATCAATCTCATAAAAAAAGAGGCTTTCGCCTCTTTTCAATTCATCGGAATTTAGTCTTTATTCATGATAAAGAAATATTGACGATAGTATTTCAGTTCGGCAATTGAATCACGAATGTCATCCATCGCCAGATGCGAAGCATTTTTCTTGAGACCACTCATGATTTCAGGACGCCAGCGTTTTGCCAGCTCTTTCACTGAAGATACATCCAGATTACGGTAGTGGAAATATTGTTCCAGCTCAGGCATCAGGCGATGCAAGAAACGGCGATCCTGACAGATCGAGTTACCACACATCGGGGATGATTTTGGATTGACCCATTTCTTCAGGAATTCAATAGTTTGCTGTTCTGCATCCTGAGCCGTCAGTTTACTGCGACGCACCCGTTCAATCAGACCCGATTGACCATGTTGACGGGTGTTCCACTCATCCATGGCATTTAACAGACGTGCAGGCTGATGCACCGCAAGCACAGGACCTTCTGCCAGAATATTCAAATTGTCATCGGTTACAATCGTCGCAATTTCAATAATTTGGTCATTGTCTGTGTCTAGACCTGTCATTTCAAGGTCAATCCAAATCAGGCGGGTATCAGCGGTGCTGCTCATAAATGTGCAATCTTATTGGGTTTAAAAACAACTATAGTAGCAAATTAATTACATCTTGGGTGTCATTCGGGGGCTGCTTCATGCTATTTTTGCCATCTGATTTACCCGGTTTTTTAGGATATGAATGGCCTTAATACGTAAGCGTCGTCTGACAGAGCAACAACAGCGCCGCATTCAGAAACAACAGAAAACACGTCAAGAAGATCTCGATACCTCCAGTGATCTGGAAGGTTTGGTAGTGCAACACTACGGCCGCCAACTTGAAGTGCAAGCTTTGTCTACTCCTGACATTCACCCTGAAAAACCTGTGGTTGCCGATGGCGAGCCTGAACCTTTCTGGAAAGAAATTGAATTGGGCAGTGTCTGGCGCTGTCATACCCGAACCAATCTGGATTTATTGGTCACGGGTGACCGGGTTAAATGGCAAGCCGATCCGAATACCGGATTGGGGATTATTACGGCGATTCATCCACGTAAATCCTTATTGACCCGTCCTGACCGCTATCACAAGGTTAAACCGGTAGCGGCCAATATTTCACTGATTGTGATTGTGTTTGCACCATTGCCTGAGCCAGCACCGGGCCTGATCGACCGTTATCTGGTGGCCTGTGCCGATGCCGATATTCCTGCGCTTCTAGTGATGAACAAAGCCGATTTGTTAAAAGAGAACGATCCAATTCTGACTCTGCTACAAGAATATCAAGACCTCGGTTATGAAGTAATGCAAACCCAGTCCGATGGTGATCTGACTGTATTGTCCAATCGTCTGGAAAATGAAACGGTGGCTTTTGTCGGTCAATCGGGTGTCGGTAAAAGTACGCTGATCAATGCGATCGTGCCAGATGCAGCCCAGAAAACCAATATTATTTCGGAAAACTCGGCACTCGGTCAGCACACCACCACCTCAACCCGTTTGATCGGTTTTGGTGAAGGTGCTGCCCTGATCGACTCTCCGGGAATTCGTGAATTTGGCCTGTGGCATCTGCCTTTAGATAAGGTACAAATCGGTTTTCCTGAAATTGAAAACCTGCTCGGACACTGTCAGTTCCGGAACTGCACGCATAAGCATGAAAAACAATGTGCTTTACGTCAGGCCGCGAGTGCGGGTGAAATTTTACCGCGCCGACTGGACAGCTATTTGCGTTTAATCGATGAAATCACTGAAGCACAGCAAAAAAATTAATTTTCTTGTGCCTCAACCCTTGAAGCGGTGATTTTGATCACCATATTTATGAGCTATACTCTTGGCAATTTTAAAATTGTAATTAGGTGAATTGTGGAACGTTGGTTCGAGTTTATGGGGAATCACCCCTTCTTATTTGGAACACTCGCGGTATTGGTAGTTTTGTTCTTCATTATCGAAGGTCAACGTAACGGTCGTAAAATTTCTCCGCAGTCGCTGGGAATTTTAGTCAAAGCAAAAAATGCCATGCTGATTGATTTACGGGATGCCAAAGACTTCCGTGAAGGTCATATCAGCGGCAGCCGTAACATTCCATATAGCCAGATTACAAAGCATGTTGAAGAGCTGAAAGCATCTGATCGCCCTTTGGTGTTCATTTGTAACCTTGGACAGGTGGCTGGTACTGCGCTACAACAAGTGGGTCATGCCGATGCATACCGTCTTGATGGCGGCATCAGCAACTGGAAAGCCCAGGGTTTACCTTTGGTGAAAAGCAAATAATCCACGAACAGGAGATTGATCATGGCTGACGTTATTGTTTATTCAACGACTGTGTGTCCTTATTGCGTGCGTGCAAAACAGTTGCTTGAGCGCAAAGGTGTCGCATATAAAGAAATTAATCTATCTCAAGAAGCACCTGAAGTACGTCTTGAATTGATGCAGCGTACCAATCACCGCACTGTGCCACAAATTTTTATTAAGGATCAATTCATCGGTGGTTTCGACCAGCTTTATGCTTTAGAGCGTGAAGGCAAACTTGATGAATTACTGGCTTAATTCTACTAAAATCATCACTTTATATTAAGGATCAAAGAATGAGTGAAGAACAACAAGCTCAACCACAATTGGCATTAGAGCGTATTTACACCAAAGATATTTCTTTTGAGGTTCCTGGGGCACAAGTTTTTACCAAGCAATGGCAACCTGAGCTCAACATCAACCTTTCTTCTTCTGCAGAAAAAATTGATGAGACTCATTTTGAAGTGGCTTTAAAAGTCGTTGTTCAAGCGACCAATGAAGGTGATACTGCTTTTATCGTCGACGTGACTCAAGCCGGTATCTTCTTGGTAGATGGCGTTGAAGAAGAGCGTCTTCCATACATCCTGGGCGCATACTGCCCGAACATTCTGTTCCCGTTCCTGCGTGAAGCAGTGAATGATATGGTGACTAAAGGTAGCTTCCCACAGTTGCTGCTTACCCCAATCAACTTCGATGCTGAATTTGAAGCCAATATGCAACGTGCACAAACTGCCGCTGTAGATGGTCAGGCTTAATCGCTGTCCTGCAAATCTAAAAAAGACCGCTTATGCGGTCTTTTTTATGGCCTTGAGTGAACTCCCCCTTTATCAAAGGGGGAATGAGGGGATTTTGCTCATTTACTCTTTTTTTAAAGAAAGGGTTTAGCAAGATTAAAGAAAAATAATCCCTCCTAACCTTCCTTTAAAAAAGGGAGGAACTCTTCCCCCCCACGGCAGAGAATAGACTTTTATTCCGCATCCGCCATTAAATCAGCGCTCATACCCACGGTATTGAAACCGGCATCGACATACAGGATTTCACCGGTAATGCCATTGGCCCATGGCGAGCACAGGAATAATGCTGCATTGCCGACATCTTCAATCGTTACATTACGTTTTAATGGCGCAACTTTTTCATTTAAGTCGAGCATTTTACGGAATGATTTAATGCCTGAAGCAGCCAGAGTACGGATTGGACCCGCAGAGATGGCATTGACACGAATACCTTCCTGACCCAAGCTCGAAGCTAAATAACGAACACCGGCTTCTAAAGAGGCTTTGGCCATACCCATCACGTTATAGTTCGGCATTACGCGCTCAGAACCTTGATAAGTTAGCGTTAACAGGCAACCTTGACGGACTTGTAGCAAAGGCTTTGCCGCACGTGCCATCGCGATAAAGCTATAGGCACTGATGTCATGTGCAATATTGAAACCTTCGCGGTCTGTGATTTCGGTAAAGTCACCATCCAAAGTATGCGCCGGTGCGAAACCGATAGAATGCACCACGCCGTCCAGACCATCCCAGTGTTTTGCCAGCTCAGCAAATGCATTATCAATATCAGCATCTACCGCCACATCACAAGGAAAAACCAGTTTTGAACCAAACTGTTCAGCAAAGTCATCTACCCGCTTTTTCAGCTTTTCATTTGGATAAGTAAAAGCCAATTCAGCACCTTCACGATGTAATGCCTGAGCAATACCAAAAGCAATGGATAATTTACTCGCAATACCCGCGATCAAGAAGCGCTTACCCGCCAAAAGTCCTTGTGCCATGTGAATCTCACCTAAAAGAATATATATGCATGATGCCAAGTCTGAGGCATTTTAGAAATTGCATAATGCATCTTTTTTTAACAGATACCAAATTACAGCAGATACAGCCGAGCAATAAAAACCGGCATTATTCATCGGCCAAATTCAAAACCTGATGGGTATTCTGCCAGAGTTGCTGTGCCAATTTGGCTTGATCTTGCCCTAAGCTTTGTGCCAAACCTTCCAGTACATAAGGCAAGTTGGCAGGTGTATTGCGGGTACGTTGCTCACCTGACTGTTGACAGCATAACGGCGTCATATCCGGACAATCGGTTTCCAGCACCAGATGTTCTGCACCGACTGCCTGTACCACCTGATGCAGTTTTCTGGCATTCGGATTGGTAATCTGTCCGGTGACTCCCAGTTTAAACCCCAACTTGACAAAAGCCTTGGCTTCCTCAACACCTCCGCCAAAGGCATGTGCGATTCCACCCTGTTTAAACTGATGCTGTTTTAAAATTTGTAAAACTTCTGCATGTGATTTACGGATATGCAGCAAAATCGGCTTATCAAATTGTTGTGCCAGTTCAATTTGTGCAGCGAAAAAATCTTGCTGCTTTTGAAAAATTTCAGGTTGTTTATGCTGCTTTAAAAATGTGTCGAGACCGATTTCACCAATGGCAATGCATTGTTCATTTCTAAGCAGCTGCTCTAAATCATGTAAATGTTCAGCCTGATGCTGTTCAATATAAAACGGATGCAAGCCGGGTGCCAAATGGCTATGCGGTGCATCTTTCAAGCCATTGATAAAACGATGGGTTTTTAACAAATCCTGAAAGCGGTTTTGCAAAAAGCCAATTAGAACCAGATGTTCCACACCTACCGCTTTGGCCGCATAGGCCAGATGTTCCCGATCAGGATCAAAATCGGGAACATCAAAATGGGTATGCGTATCGAACAGTTTTAACTTCATTCGGCTTTAGATGCTAACGCTGGCTGTGCCTCAGAGGCTGCTGTTTCAGCTTGCAGCAGATATTGCGGTTTTAGCACGCCTTGTAGCTGCGCATAAGGAATCATTAAGCGCGGCAAACCCACCACATAAGGTCCGATTTCATATTCGGCATATTGTAAGATCAAACCTTCTTTGGCCAGATAAAAATTATCGGTCAGTATGAACTTCCAGGCCTGTTCATATTCAGCGACATCTTTTGCCAGCTTGGACTCCATGACCCAGACTTTAAAAGCCTCATACGCCTGTGCTTCGAGTTTGGCTTTTTGCTTCTCGGCAATAATGTCATCCAGCTTGACCAGTGTTTGCTGTTCAAGATCAAAATTATAATAGCGCTGTGCAGATGCTCCGTGCGCACCTCCCAGATAATGGCTACTGTTTAGCACCACAGTCGCCAATGGATCACCCGAATTCAGAATCTTGGGCTTAATCATCAGGCTAATGCTATGACTGGCACTCAGTGCTTTGAGCTCCTTGTCCAGATTCAAGAAGGTCTGCATAGAAGGCTGAATTTGCTGCTCAAGCTGCTGTTTTGGTGTAGTGACCGTCGACAAGGCTGTTTTTGGTTCAGAAGCAGCCACTTCGGCTTCACTGGCAGCAGTGGCTTTTGCCGGCTCAATCGCATCGACAGACAGGATATTTTTTAACTGTTGCAAAATCTGCTGATCGATCCATTCATCAATAAAGCGCTGATTACTGTTCAGGCGTTCAATCGAAATTTCCGGACAGTTTTTACCCTCACACTCTGGAATCACCAGCTTGAGTTTTTCGGTATCACCACTAAGTTTCAGGACTTCTGGCTCGGTTTGTACCACTTCAGGAGAAGTCGGCTCTTTCGGCTCATTGCTCTTCGGCTGACATGCACTCAGTAAAACTGCGGATGCCAGTATCGATAGACAAAAAATATTCTTATATTTTGGCATTCATTACCCTTTTCAAAACGTGTAATTAATCCTGAGAGGATTACGACCTTTAGAACATATTCCGATAGACTTCGGCTTTCAAGACCTGTTGTGTTTGTTCTTTTGTTAAATAGATATCCAGTTGTTTGGCATCTTTGCTAATGTCATGACTACGATAATGCAGACCAATCCCTTCCTGATCGAAGAACCACTCAGCCTGCCCCCAATACAGTTTTTTCGGTGCTTGCTGCTGAACCTCGTGATTATTGTCTTTTAACCATTTTTCATAAGCGGTTTGAATGATCTGATCCATTAACAACTGTTGTTTGGGATCGATAATATCCAGTGGAGTCAGCATTTTTTGCTGTTGACGATCGGCTACAAAAAAATAATAGCGCTCATACACACTGATATTTTCCTGTTTACTATCAATACCAATTTGCAGCAAGACATATTGATTACGCTGATAGGGAATGCGGGTATACAGCGATAATTCATAAGCCTGATTGAGCTGGAGTTGAGCCTGCCAGGCATCCGATTTTTTCACATAGGCATTCATCGCCTGTTGTAAACTCATATCCTGTTTTAAGCCAATTTGATCCTGAATTACCTTGGCCTGCTGTTTTTCGATCCAGTGATTCATCCATGGATCAGCCGTATATAAAGTCTGGATATCGACATTAATACAGTTTTTGGTTTCACAAAATGGCAAGGCGATCTTGGCCGGTTGTTCTTGAATATTCAGGTAAGGCAAAATACTGGCACTTTGCTTAACTGGGGTTGTTTTTCCATCCGGCTGGTCAAGTTCCGGTTCTTTTTCGCTTTTATCACAGCCACTCAGGACAAGACTTAAACCAATGACAGCACCGAGGGTGGCTTCCTTGCTGAACTTCATTTTTAAACAATCTATCAGGTTATGAATAGTTTAAATGTAACATAAAACAAAACAGCTTCCGGAGAAGCTGTTTGATATTTTTAGACGATATTTGAATACCTGAAAGTTTAGTGTTCGCGCGTATTATGGAACACGATGTCCGGATAACGTTCTTGCATGAGCTGTAAATTCACTCGGCTTGGCGCAAGATAAGTCAAGTGACCACCGCCATCGACTGACAACTGGTCGTGGGCTTTTTTCTTAAATTCGTTAAATTTTTTCTCGTCATCACAAGACACCCAACGAACAGTATTGATGTTCACGGGTTCGTAAACACAGTCAACTTTATATTCTTCTTTCAAACGATACGCCACCACTTCAAACTGAAGTACGCCCACTGCACCCACGATCAGGTCATTATTATGCTGTGGCATAAATACCTGTGTTGCACCTTCTTCAGACAACTCTTTCAGGCCCTTTTGCAACTGTTTCGATTTCAAAGGATCTTTTAAGCGTACACGGCGGAACATTTCTGGTGCAAAGTGCGGAATACCTGTGAACTGTAGCTTTTCACCTGAAGTAAAGGTATCACCAATCTGAATGGTGCCGTGGTTATGCAGTCCGATAATATCGCCCGGCCACGCTTCTTCCAGATGCTGGCGGTCACCGGCCAGGAAGGTTAAGGCATCACTAATCCGCACATCTTTATCCAGACGTACATGCTTCATTTTCAGGCCTTTTTCATATTTACCTGAACAAATTCGCATGAATGCAATACGGTCACGATGTTTCGGGTCCATATTGGCCTGAATTTTAAAGACAAAACCGCTAAAGCCTTCTTCATCAGCTTCGACAACACGAGCCTGAGTAGGATGGGCCTTCGGCGGCGGTGCATATTGACTGAAGGCATCCAGCACATGGTCAACCCCAAAGTTACCTAAGGCTGTACCGAACAATACCGGCGTTTGACGGCCTGCCAGAAATTCTTCACGATCCAATGGCTCATTGGCCATTTGCACCAGTTCAAGTGATTCTTCAAATGCAGCCCACGCCAGCTCACCAACTTTCTCACGAAGATCCGGATAGTCATAACCATCACGTATTTCGATTGTAGGAATGGTTGAACCAAAACCGGTTTTGTAAATGTAGAATTTTTCTTCGATTAAATTAAATACACCGGCAAAATCACGCCCCGTACCCAATGGCCAGGTGATCGGAACACATTTAATTTTCAGAACGTTTTCGATTTCATCCAGAAGCTCGAGTGGCTCACGGATTTCACGGTCCATTTTGTTAACAAAAGAAATAATCGGTGTATCGCGCATACGACACACGTCCATCAATTTAATGGTCCGGTCTTCCACCCCTTTTGCACCATCAATCACCATTAATGCCGAGTCGACGGCGGTTAAGGTACGATAGGTATCTTCCGAGAAATCTTCATGTCCCGGGGTATCGAGCAGGTTGATCATCTTGTCTTTGAACGGGAACTGCATCACCGAGGTCGTGATCGAGATGCCACGTTCTTTTTCCATTTCCATCCAGTCCGATGTAGCGGCCCGGTCAGACTTACGGCTTTTCACCATACCTGCAACCTGAATCGCCTGCCCCCATAACAGCAGCTTTTCTGTCATGGTGGTTTTACCGGCATCGGGGTGGGAAATAATGGCGAATGTACGTCGCTGAGCGACCTGCGCCGCTAACTCATCTTTAAAACTCATGGAAAATACCTACTGCAGAACCGCAGTGCTCAAGATCAAAAACGATCAATATGAAAATTGGCAATATTGTAGCAGATTTCTAAAGCCAATAAGTATGCCCACGGCTGAAGGAAATGACAGTATTTATAAGATCTATGCTTGTTGATTGCGGTATTTTTCAGCCCAGATTGAGTCGGAAACAATACGGTTATGAAGCTTAAATATGGGAGTTTGTGTCATTCAACTGGCCTGCTGAATAATACTAAATATAGGTTCAATGTACTATTTAATACCGCATTAGTAGCGTATAAAAATTCAAATTAAGACAGAAAATCCTGTGTTGCCAATGACTCGACTGGCATCGGCTTTGCCAGCAAATAACCTTGTAATTGCTGACAACCGAGTCGAGTCAAAATATCTGCTTGCAGCGTGGTTTCTACGCCTTCAGCCGTCACTTTTAAACCCAGTTTAATCGCCAGCCGAATAATGCTTTCCAGAATCATTTCTTCTTTAGAGCCGACGCTAAGATCCTGAATAAACTCTTTATCAATTTTCAGTTCATCCACGGGCAGATTTTTTAGATATAAGAAGCTGGAATGTCCGGTTCCAAAATCATCAATCGCCAGCTGGATACCGATATTACGTAATTGTTCAAGGGTACGAATACTGGCATCGATATAATGCATGGCGGTCGATTCAGTAATCTCGATCATCAAGTGCTGCGGATTGATCTTATAGCGTTTAAACAGGTTTTGCAGATTAGCTAATAGATGCTTATGCTCAAACTGCACCGCAGACAAATTCACGGCAATCGGGAAAAAGTCGGTATTATTTTTTTCCCAGAGTTGGATCTGTTTGCAAGCCTGCTCCAGTGCCCAATAGCCCATCTGAATAATAAGCCCAGTTTTCTCAGCGCCATGAATAAACATATTGGGACCCAGTAACCCATGTAATGGATGCTGCCAGCGAATCAGGGCTTCTACCCCACAAATTTTTCGTTCACTGGTAAATTTAGGCTGATAAAACAGTACAAATTGCTGATCTTCAACTGCTTTATACAGATCATTAATCAGCTTGCTCTGGCTCTTGGATTCATGCTGATCAGAAGAAAAATTAAAGACTGAATAGGTATTGCGGCCCTGATATTTAGAACTGAGCATTGCTGCATCGGCATTCACCAGTAAATCTTGCAGATTCTTGCCATGCTCCGGATACATCGCGATTCCGATACTGCCCGAAATATTAATGGTTTTGCCATCAATCAGGAAGCTGTCCTGAATCAGATTTAGAATCTGCTCTGACATTTCTGAAGCTTTGCTGACGGACGTATTTTCCAGCACCATCAGGAACTCATCACCACCAATTCTAAGCAGCTTGGAACGGTCACCCCATAACTGATGAATACGCGCAGTCAGTTGAATCAGCAACTGGTCTCCGACCTGATGACCAAACACATCATTCACCGCCTTAAAACGATCCAGATCAATATATAAAAAGGCAATTTCCTGCTGATGTTGTTGCTTGGAAAACAAGATATCTGCGTATTCAGCCAGGTATAAACGGTTGGGTAATTTGGTGAGATTATCCTGGATATTTTGATTTTCGAGCTCTTTATTGGCCCATCGCAGTTGGCGATTCAGAGATGCCAGACGCAATTCTGAGAGAACCAGACGAATCATGGCAATCAGTAACAGAGCACTGATTAACACAACCGCGAACAACAGATCATAAGTCGCATGTGAAGATTCTGTGATTGGCGTAATCTCTGTTCTCTCAAAGTTGGCCCTAAGACTACTTGTATAGTGCATGGCTGAGACCCCGAGACTCATCACCACGATCACGAGAGCCACTCGGGAAAATGACCAGATGCTTTGGATCATTAACCAGAGGGTAAAAATAGAAGCCGTAAAGACACTTAAATAAGAGAGCAACATCCAGCTGAAATCAAAATGATAGACATGACTTAAATGAATTGCTGTCATCCCAATGAAATGGATCGACCAGATCAATAGCCCCAGTAATGCGGCCGTTGCAAATAGCATGAGTGTTGCAAATTTTCTTCGCGACTCACGCCACCATATTTTTTGAATCGGCATCAAAAAATAGCCAGCGACGAAAGCAAAGAGAGTTGATCCGATGACCAGACTGATATCATGCTGAATAGGGATCATATAAAATGTTCCGTATTGGTCATCATTGTTATTATTCCCCTCACGTGTATTTCTATTTCCACCTGGTCAAGTTTAAAGCCGTCAGAATCGTAAAGTTGACAAGCAATGCACATGTGTCGCTGTGCAAAGCCTCTGGTTTTAAATAAAATTAGAATTTATATTTTTTTAATTCAGGGTCGAGAACAGATTCTGAAATCATGATGAACATCAGCATAAAATATGACTTCTATCTTATGAGTCTTGAAAATTTTAGCAAATGTTTAAATCTATTTTTCCAGTTTATTTATTCAACCACCGTCACAATTTTTTTCTTTTTATTTAGACAGCTAGCAATTCATGTGAAAAATTTATTCTGATTTTTAAATAGCCGGATATCATAAAAAAATAGCCTGTCGAAACAGGCTATTTTTTTAGATCCTTAGATACTTAAATGGACATGCTTAAAAGTTACTGTTTGGCCTGTAACTTGGCATAATCCAGCAACACATGTGCAGCTTCGATCACAAAGGCTTCTTCTTCAGGAAGCGCCGGACGCTCTTTGGCTTTCATTTTGGCACGGGTTTCAATCAGTGCATCCATTGAAGCCTGATAAGTTTCCCAGTTCGGATAAGGTTTAAGACCTGTAGCCATACGGCGGGTATTTTCTGCCTCCAGCGTTTTTTGCTCCATGGCAATCAACTCTGCTTTACGCTGTTGCAAGTCCAGTACCTGACGCTTTTCTTCCTCGGCTTTTTTCATCACCGCCTTACGCTGTTCCAGATACTTGAACTGAGAATCCAGCACGACCCGTTGCTGAGAAAGTTTAGCCAATTCAGGTACATATTTCTGTACTGCACCTTCACGTTTAAACGGTGCGGTTGGAATGGTATCCCACTGCAAGGCATTTTTAGCCTTACGCTCACCAAACTCTTCATTATAAATATCGACCAGTTTAATGTCTGGCACAACCCCTTTATTCTGGGTACTACCACCAGTCACCCGGTAGAATTTACGCTGTGTCAGTGTCGCCTGACCATGGGCCAAGCTATCCAGTTGCACCTGCGCCGTACCCTTACCAGTGGTGGTACTGCCGATCACAATCCCACGTTCATAATCCTGAATCGCTGCGGAGTAAATTTCGCTGGCCGAGGCAGAGGCCAGATTGATCATTACTGCCAAAGGACCCGCATAGGTTTGTGCACCGCCATCATCATCTTCAAAGACGCTAACATTGCCATTACCATCACGAATCTGCACCACTGGGCCAGATTTAATCACCTGCCCCAACATACGTGCCACTTCTTCTAGTGAGCCACCCGGGTTATTACGCAAATCGACAATAATCCCGGCAACATTTTTGGCCGCCAGTTCTTTTAAAGCCTTATTGGTATCTTCAGAGACTGAACGATAATCTGTACCGGCACGACGTGCACGATAGTTCAGGTAGAACGACGGGATTTCAATCACACCATATTGATATTTCTTGCCATCGCGCTGAATGTCGACGACACGCGTACGCACACCGGCATCTTCTTCCTGAATCACATCACGGGTAATGGTCACGTTACGTGCCTGCCCCATGGTCGCGCCTGCACCGAGTAAACGTAGAGTGACTTTAGTGCCACGCTTGCCGCGAATCAGACCGACAATTTCATTGCTTGGCCAGCCAATCACATCGACCATCTGTTCGCCATCCTGGGCTACACCAATGATACGATCACCCGATTTCACCTGACCGGATTTACTCGCAGGACCACCTTCGACAATGGTTTCAATCTTGGTGTAATCTTCATTGCCACGTTCAGGACGAATCGAGACCCCAACCCCTTCGAGCTGCAAAGTGGTCTGACGATTCAGCTCCATCGCATCTACAGGCGGGAAATAATTACTATGCGGATCATAGGTCAGCATCATCGCATTCAAGGTCTTGTCGAGCACATCATCACTCTTGATCCGGCTGACACGTTCCAGCTGACGGGTATAACGCTTGGTCAAGGTTTGTGCAGGCGTCAGATCTTCAGGACCGGTAAGGTCTTGTCCATTGGCCAGTTCTGGATTGGCCTTCAGTGCTTTCTGTTTGGCCTGTTCTTCTTCTTTACTGATGGTTAGATTGATCAGCTGGGACACCAGCATTTTTGACCAGTGCGCGCGCTGTTCAGCCTCAGTTTTAAAGAATGGTGCTTTTTCACGATCCGTTTCGATATAGACATTTGGCTGATTCAGGTTCTGTGGTTTTTTCAGCTCATCCAGCATATAAGTATAGAACTGAGTCAGGCGCTGACGATATTGCGCATGGATTTCATAAGAACCCGACAAATTGCCAGCTTTCAGGTGAGCACCGAAATTGGCCCCATAACGTTTCTTGTAATTTTCAACTTCTGGTGCCAGAAATAAGCTATGTTCCGGATCCAGACTATCGATATAGAAATCGAAAATACGCTGCGAAGTCTGGGCATCCAGACGCATATTCAAATAGTGCTGACGGTCCACCAGCGTCGCCAGTTGACGTGATACCAATGCCTGTTCCTGAGATGGCTGAATGGCTTTGCTGACCACTTCTGCACTATTGGCTGCAATCGCATCATTCACGACATGGGTAAAAAAGAAGCCACCTGTCGCAATCGCAACGGCGCAAGCTATCGTTTGAAATTTCATAAATAATTCGTACTTCCTTGGCCTAGAGACCAATGTGACTGTGTTGCTTTTCGACCAGAATTTAAAGTATTCAGCATCTTAAACAACTTAATATGTTTATGTCGTGTAGTTTTATCATATTCTGTGCTGACAAAGTGTAGCAAATCATTGCAGAAATCAGGTATTGTTTCCCGGAAAAATTCTAAAACGGATTCCGCATATGATTGGCGCATTGATGCTCGACATCGCAGGCACAACCCTGACTCAAGAAGATATTGAACTATTCGGTGCGCCGCAAGTCGGTGGAGTCATTTTATTTGGACGTAACATCGAATCTGCGGCTCAAGTCCGTGCCTTAACCGATCACATGCGCCAGATTCGTCCTGATATTTTGATTGCAGTCGATCAGGAAGGTGGACGTGTGCAGCGCTTAAGACAGGGCTTTACCCTGCTCCCTGCGATGGGGAAATTTGGCGAACTGTATGCTCATGATTCGCAGCGTGCTTTAGATTTGGCCGAAAAATGCGGCTGGCTGATGGCGATTGAAGTACTGGCTGTCGGGATTGATTTCAGTTTTGCGCCGGTGCTGGATTTAAACGACATCAGTGATGTGATTGGTGACCGAAGCTTTGCCAGAAATATTTCAGATATTATTCCACTGGCCAGCGCATTTTTAAAAGGGATGAAACGTGCCGGCATGGCCTCAACCGGTAAACATTTCCCGGGTCATGGTTCAGTCAAAGCGGATTCACATGTTGCCGCAGCCATTGATATGCGCAGCTATGAAGACATTCAGCAAAAAGACATGCAGACCTTTATCCAGTTACAGCCGCAACTCGATGCTTTAATGCCAGCGCATGTGATTTATAGTCAGGTAGATCCCAATCCGGCCGGATTCTCGGAATTCTGGATTCAGAAAGTTTTGCGTCAGCAACTCGGTTTTGACGGCGTTCTGTTCTCGGATGATTTAAGCATGCAGGCCGCCTGTGTGGCAGGCGGTGCCGATGCCCGAATTCAGGCCGCACTGAAAGCCGGGTGTGATATGGGGCTGGTCTGTAATGATCGTGCAGCACAATGTATTGCACTGGAAGGCATTGCCGACCTGCCGTTGCCAAATCAGGAACGTTTAGAACGTATGCGCGGTCAAATTCCAGCGATTCAAATTGGCACTGAACTGGATCTGGGTGATGAATGGCGCAAGATTCGTGATGAAATACTGGTATTCAAGCAGCAGACTAGCTGAAACTTTTTAAATCCAATCAAGATGATAAAGGAACACGACAAAGTGTTCCTTTTTTATTATGATGTTAAAAGGCGTTACTTCTGTAGCACCCAACTAAAATAACAATAAGGTCAGAACCCTATGCCAAAATCACTTTCGCAGCATCGCCATATTTCTTTTACAGCACATTATACCGGCTATATCTGGTATCAAATGGGAATCTCACATCCGGTCTTTGCCACGACTAAAGGCAAGTTTCTGGCCACACTGCTACATCCACTCGAAGTATGGGCAGAACGCTCTGTGGGTGGCAGTATGCGTACCACACTCAAGCAGCGTCATCAGATGATTGATGAACATCTGTGTCAGTTGATCGAGCAACATCCACAACTTCAGATTCTTGAAATTGCCTGCGGTTTGTCTCCACGTAGCTGGAATTTCAGGCAAAAATTTCCCGAGATTGATTATCGCGAACTGGATCTTCCCGACATGGCCAGAATCAAGACCCAAGCCTTGCAGCAGATTGATCAGCAGGCTCCCGAAGTGCTCACTGCAGATATTTTTAGTGAAGAGTTGGACTGTATCTTTCAGATGTTTGATCCCGACCAACCTTTGGTGGTAATTAATGAGGGGCTGATTAATTACTTTGATCAACGCATGTTGCGTATTCTGTTGCAAGGTATTGCAGAGAATGCACGACATTTTCCAGCCTTGCATTACCTTAGCGACATTTACCCGGAACCCGTCAAAAATAAATTGGCGAATTTTATTTGGAGCTGTAGCCGTCTGCTTAAATTCATGTCACGCAGTGCATTTACCTTTCATTTTAAAACCCCCCAAGAATTACAGCACTTTTTTCAAGATGCCGGTTTCAATCAGGTTGAGGTACAACAACCGCAACGTTATTTTGCCGAGCCTCGTCAGCAAAATCTGACACCGGAGCAGGATGAACATCTCGGTGATCTGGTCTGGATGATTCATGCAGTGAAAAAAAACAGCGTTAAATGACGCTGTTTTTTTATTAAGCCCCGATTAAATCACTGCATCGAAAGCGTCTTCTTGCTGAAGGATTTTCTGTTGTTGCACAAAAGCCAATAAACGTTCTGCCACTTCAAAACTGCCATGTTTAAACAGGGCTCGCACTTGAGTCTCATCCTGTTCAAAGATCAGACATTCGATCTTGAACTCGCCGTTTTCATCTTCCAGATGCAAGGCCAGATCACGCGGATAAGCTGCGGCACACTCTGTCTGTCCTGCGTCCAACTCCAGCAATACTCCAAAGAAATTCATGTCGATAATTTCTACATTCAACAGCAGATCCGAATGACGATGACTCAAATAACGTTGTGGCTGTTGCACACAAATCCGTTCTTCACCGCGCCGTTCAATCTGCTGCATCTGTTCACGGCTAAACGGAATAATTCCCGGCAACTGCTCGACTGCTTCATCACGCAAGAAGGTGGCAAACAGATGCATAGTTTCTTTCCTGCGCTGCAACTGAGGCACATGGTCAGCACCGGCAATTTGTACATACTGCATATTTGGACATTGCAGGGCAAAATTGGCATTCTCATGTGGCAAGGTAAAACTGTCATATTGACCACAGGCCACCAGAACCTTGCACTGTGGAATCGGCACGTGGGTCAGACGCAATAGACGGTTGCAGTTAATATCATAACGCTCTTGTTCGGTCACCGTGAATTCTGACATCTGCTTGAAGAATAAGCGCTTTGCTGTTGGTGACATGCGGGTTTCTTTGAGACGGGCATGATTGACCAGATATAAAATGACCGCCTGACCAAATTCATCCATGCGCTGTTCTTTCATCAGATGCAAGGATTCTTCCAATAGCATGCGCCAGCTTTTGCGGGTTTTCTGCATTACGCCCATCAGGATCATCCGATCCACCAGTTCAGGGCGCTGGTCTGCCAGACAGGAGGCGACTACTGAGCCTAAGGACATGCCTAAAATTGAAACTTGAGGAAGTTGCATCTGCTCCAGCCATTGCCCCAGCATGGCAGCAAGGTCTTCAAGCTCCAGAGTTCCAGCCGACAGACCAGTATCCACATTGCTGATCTGCTGGTTGGCTCCCATCGAAGGCAAGTCAATCAGAATGATCGGGCCGGCAGCGAAGAGCTGTTCGACACAATATTTATAGGAATTAAAATTCTGGAAGGCGCCCCCAATGATCACCATCGGCCTGAGATGCAAGGTATCCGGACGGGCAATCGCCATATATTCGATTTTCCAGCCATCCATCCAGGTGCTTCGTGCTGGCTGCTTAAAACTGTGCTTATCATAAAGATCAAAAAAACCATAATGGCTTTGCGAATCCAATACATGGGCATCCATGTGGATAATGGAATTCATTTTCCTTTTCCTCCGTCCTTGCCTTATTTTTATTGTGAAAGTCATGATTAACAGATCTTATGCTTCAGACACATTCCGATGAGCCTGAACACGCATCCTGCTCTTTAATAATTATATATGACTTCAATGTCGCTTATTTCATTCTATACAGAGCGGCTTTTCACAAGCAACCGCTTCAGCGACCACTTATCTGCTTTTAAACAGAAAACAATTTCAAAATGTTTAGAAGTCCGCGAAAACGGATGATTTTTAACAGATGGGCTTCATTGTCCGGCAGCAGACTGTTAATATCGAAGTGAAATTTCTAAGTGATCAAAGCGCTATGCAAGAGTCTATTGAACAATATATGCAAACAGTAGGACAGCAGGCACGCCAGGCTTCTCGCATTTTGGCTCGTGCGTCCACCCAAACCAAAAACAACGCACTATCGGCTATTTATACGGCTTTGGAAAATAGCCAGCCGGCTATTTTGGCTGCCAACCAGAAAGATATGACCAAAGCGCATAATAACAATCTGGACAGTGCCCTGCTTGATCGCTTAGAACTCAACCCCGCACGCTTTAAAGGTATGTTAGAAGGCCTGAAAGATGTGATTGGCCTGAAAGATCCGATTGGTGAAATTAGCGATATGGCTTATCGCCCATCTGGCATTCAACTGGGCAAGATGCGTGTACCTTTGGGTGTGGTCGGCATGATTTATGAATCACGTCCCAACGTGACCCTGGAAGCGGCTTCACTGGCGCTGAAATCAGGCAATGCGATTATTTTACGTGGCGGTTCAGAAGCACTGGAATCCAATCAGGCGATTGCCGCGGCAATTCAACATGCGCTGAAAATTTCCGGCCTGCCAGAATCAGCAGTACAAGTGATCAATACCGTTGATCGTGCTGCAGTCGGCCAGCTCATTACCATGACCGAATATGTCGATGTGATTGTACCTCGTGGCGGCAAGAGCCTGATCGAGCGCATTACTGAAGAAGCTCGTGTCCCGGTGATCAAACATTTGGATGGTAATTGCCATATCTATGTGGAAGCACAGGCGGATCTGTTAAAAGCCTTACCCATTGCTTTAAATGCCAAAACCCATCGCTATGGCGTATGTAATGCCATGGAAACTTTGCTAGTCGATGAAAAAGTCGCTGAAGAGTTCTTGCCCCGCATCGCAGAACTTTATCAGGAGAAAAAAGTAGAGCTCCGTGGTTGCAAAGAAACCCAGCGCATTCTTGCTGATGCAGTGATTGCGGCCACTGAAGAAGACTGGTATACCGAATATCTGGGCCCAATTCTGGCCATCAAAGTGGTTTCTGGCATAGAAGAAGCGATTGAACATATTAATCAGTATGGCTCACATCATACCGATTCGATCATTACTGAAAATTACAGTCTGGCACGTGAATTTTTGGCCGGTGTCGATTCGAGTTCGGTGATGATCAATGCCTCGACCCGCTTTGCTGATGGTTTTGAATATGGCTTAGGCGCGGAAATCGGAATTTCAACCGATAAAATTCATGCCCGTGGTCCGGTTGGTCTTGAAGGCCTGACCTCACAAAAATGGATCGTATTTGGTGATGGTCAGATTCGCCAATAACTATTTCAGATGATCACTTTAAAAATCAGCTTTGTTCGCAAGGCTGATTTTTTATGGATATAAAAATTAAAACCGAAATGGATCAGAACCTTTGGGTCATTTTATTGATGAATCTCTGTATAGAATTGTATGTATAAGTCATATTTGCTGTTTTAGGCACTAAACTGAAAGCAATCTGTTCCAGTACGACATTGAAAATAGAATTTGGCAGCTTTATTGATTATATTTTCAGCATCATTTTATTTATAAATGAAAACTATGAACTGATAAATTTTAGTTATTATTGTCAGTCTGGTCGATAATGCTTAAGTCTAATCTGCTAAAGTCTATCTAGGACAGAAAAAAAACAAATGTTAAAACATCAATATTGATTCAGCTTAGTGCTTTTTTGCTGATCACTGGATCAAGTCAATGGACGAGAATTTTAATTAAAAATCGGGTAATCAATCGTGTCTAAATCAGTATTAGTTATTAATTGTGGCTCTTCTTCAATCAAGTTTGCATTACTTCTTGAGGAACAGAACTTCCGTATTCATGGTTTAGCTGAGAATTTAGGCACAGAGAATGCTCGTATCAAAGGCGTGACTGTCGGTAACGAACCGGTCGATATCCATATTCCTTTTGCCGACCATAAAAAAGCCCTTGAAGTTGGTTTGGAGCGTCTGGCTAACTATCGCCCAGATGCGATTGGTCACCGTGTGGTACATGGTGGCAGCCTGACCAAAGCAGAATTGATCAATGATGAAATTATTGAAAAGATTCGTGAAGCAACGCCGCTTGCGCCCTTACACAATCCGGCACATCTGATTGGCATTGAAGCCACCAAACGCTTGTTCCCAGACTTACCGCAAATAGCAGTATTTGATACCGCATTCCATCAAAGCATGCCAGCACATGCATATCGCTATGCCCTGCCAAAATTCTTATATACAGCCCATGGTGTGCGTCGTTATGGTTTCCACGGCACCAGCCATGCTTATGTTTCAGACCGTGGTTCTGAACTGGCAGGTAGCCTGAAACAAGGCGGCTGGTTAACAGCACATCTCGGTAATGGCAGCTCGACCTGTGCCGTGTGGAATGGGAAAAGTGTAGATACGTCAATGGGCTTAACCCCGCTTGAAGGTATTGTCATGGGCACCCGCAGTGGCGATGTCGACCCAAGCCTGCACAGCTTCCTGGCAAAAAATCTGGGTTGGGATATCTATAAAATTGACAAGATGCTGAATAGCCAGAGCGGTCTGTTAGGTCTGTCTGATTTGTCGAATGACATGCGTACCCTGATTGAAGCATCGGAACAAGGCAATGAAGATGCTGCATTGGCGATTGAAGTATTCTGCTACCGTCTAGCCAAATCTCTGGCAGCACTGAGCTGTGGTCTGCCACGTATTGATGGCTTGTTCTTCACTGGCGGTATTGGCGAAAATTCTGCCTATATCCGTGAAAAAACCATGACTTATCTGCCCCACTTCGGCTTCAACCTGGATAAAAGTGCCAATAATGACCTGAAACGTGGCACTGAAGGCCGTATCGATTCAGGTACAGGTCCACAAATCTGGGTAGTGCCAACAGACGAAGAAGGTCGTATCGCTCAAGAAGTACATAGCGTTGTAGAACTTGAAGTGGAGCAAAAAAACGCAAAAAAGTCTGAAGCTGAGGTAGCGCTTGCATAAGCAAGCAGGGCCACTTTTTAACTGATTTTTATTATTGTGTGACTGACGTAACTTATGAAAACGATTCTATTGGTTCCCACTGGGGAAGGCGTAGGCTTAACTTCTGCATGTTTAGGCCTGATTTATGCACTGGAATGCCAAGGGGTTAAAGCTGGCTTTCTCAAACCTTTTGCTCAGGAATTGAATGAAGTCGAAGACCGTACTACGGCTTTGTATCGTCATATTTCTCAAAGTGAAACTGTTGAACCAATCCGTTATAGCAAAGTCTTGCAGCAGATTAATCTGGGTGAACAGGATGAACTGCTGGAAGAAGCGGTACGTCTGCATCGTCAAATTGCCAGACAGCATGACCTGATTATTGTCGAAGGTCTATTGCCAAATGCTCAGGACAGTTTTGCCGATGATCTGAATGCCTCGCTGGCGCAGGCTTTGGATGCCAAAGTGATTGTGGTCAGCAATGCCAATATCCAGCAGCCAGGTCAGACTGCCGATAAAGTTGAAAACCAGATTCGCAACTTTGGTGGCGCCAGTTCAACCCGCCTGTCTGGCATCCTGTTGATGCGAACCAAAGGTCTGCCTGAAGAATCTGCACAGATTCCTGTAACGCTTGATCCGGATTTACGTCTTGCAGAAGAAACCACACAATTTATTCGTGCCATCCAGCAAACCCATCCACATATTGGTTCAGAAAAGTTACCTGTAATTGGACTGGTGCCTTTCAGTAAAACTTTAAGTGTGCCGCGTATATCTGATCTGGCGGCACATATTCAGGCCTACTGGATTAATGAAGGCGAAGCGAAACAGCGCCGTGTCCAGCACAGCAGCCTGATTTCGGCCAATATTGAACATGAATTGCATAAGTTTGTAGCAGGTGAATTGATCATCAGTGCATCTGACCGGATTGATGTGTTATTGGCAAGCAGTCTGGCCAGCAGCAATGGTATTCCTTTGGCTGGCTTGGTGCTAACTGAACATCATCAGCCAAATGATCACGTATTGGAATTTTGCCAGACCGCCATCAAACAAGGTTTACCAATTTTACATACACCGCTTAGCACCTTTGAAACCGCACAAAAACTGACAAATCTCAGCAATGAAATTCCAGTAGATGATACGGAACGTGCAGATCAGGTCACGCGCTTTGTTTCGAGTCACATCAATCCGGAATGGCTCGGTCAGATGTTGAATGGTTCTTATAAGCCACGTCTATCGCCTTCAGCCTTCCGGCATGAACTGGTACAAAAATCGATTGCGGCCAAAAAACGTATTGTATTACCTGAAGGTGATGAACCACGTACGATACAAGCTGCAGCAATCTGTCAGTCGCGTGGCATTGCACAATGTATTTTATTGGCCAATCCCGAATCTGTTTTAGAAGTGGCAAAAGCTCGTGGTATCGAATTGCCTGAAGATCTGGAAATTCTGGATCCAGATCTGATTCGTGACAACTATATCGACAAGATGGTCGAGCTACGTAAAGGCAAACTCAACGAACTGCAAGCGCGTGAACAGTTGCAAGACACTGTGGTGCTCGGCACCATGATGCTGGCGCTGGATCAGGTTGATGGTCTGGTCTCTGGCGCGGTACATACCACGGCCAATACCGTACGTCCTGCCTTTCAGCTGATCAAGACTGCACCCGATTATTCACTGGTTTCTTCTGTGTTCTTTATGTTGCTGCCAGATGAAGTCTATGTTTATGGCGACTGTGCGATTAATCCTGATCCAGATGCAGAGCAGCTGGCCGAGATTGCGATTCAATCGGCAGATTCTGCCAAAGCCTTTGGCATTGACCCGCGGATTGCAATGATTTCTTACTCTACCGGAACTTCAGGTATGGGTGCCGATGTCGAGAAAGTGGCTGAAGCAACACGAATCGCCAAAGAACGTCGTCCTGACCTGCTAATTGATGGGCCATTACAATATGATGCTGCCTCGGTTGAAAGTGTTGGCCGTCAAAAAGCACCAGATTCACAAGTGGCCGGACGTGCCAATGTCTTTATTTTCCCGGATTTAAATACGGGTAATACGACTTATAAAGCTGTGCAACGTGCTGCCAATGTAGTCAGTGTTGGGCCAATGCTGCAAGGCTTGAACAAACCGGTGAATGACCTGTCTCGTGGTGCTTTGGTCGATGATATTGTATTTACCATCGCCTTAACCGCGATTCAGACAGAACAGCAGGCTCAATAAATTTAATAGCTCCGCACTCACCACCCTCTCGCAAGATGGGGTGGTTTTTTTAATCATTTTTGTTCTAAAGTCGGACATTCTATAATCTGTCGATTACGTTTCTAAAAATAAAAAATGCTCTCAAAGAGCATCAAATCAGCACTGATCTTAAATGGAATCGCATCTACTTACACTTACTGAAAGTTGAAAATCTGCTCACATTTTTAGCGCTCACGCAAATCGATGAAATGCGTTATATGACCGGCTTGAAATGGCATTTTACACTTGAAGATATGCAGGCACATATTCAGCGCTGTTTGGCTGATCCAACCCGTTATGACTTTGCGATTTGTTTAAACCATCATGATGAAATGATCGGTAAACTTTGAATTCTAGAAATCAATCTTGTGCTCAACATGCCGAATTTTGTATTGCCATCTCAACGATCACTTGGACAGCTCAAGGCTATGGCAGTGAAGCGCTCAAGTTGGTCAAAGAGTTTTTCTTTAAGCCATTACAACTCAAAAGTTTAGGCTTGATAGTCTTTGGACATAATTTAGGTGGAAGTCGTGCCTAGGAAAAATATGGTTTTCAAACGCTAAAAATCATACAAAATGGTTTTGAATATGAAGGGAAATTTTCAGATAAAATCATTATACAGGCTCAAAATCCATTTCTGGCAGAATGCAAAACCAAATAAAAAAGAATCAACTACGCATAATAAATGCCAGTCTTTCGAACTGGCATTTTCAACGATTACTAATAAAGTCTGTGACATAAAAAATTAAGCTGAGACAGCCCTGCTTTTCAGTCCACTGACTTTAATTTTTTATAAGGTGGTCCACTCTTTACGCACATCTTCTGCTGTTTTATTGAGCACTACGCTATCGTCTTTGATTTCGCTTACCCAACTCAAGGGAATCAGATGATGCTCATTATTTTCATCATCACTTCTTGTTAATTTAATTGAATCCTGACCTTCTAAATGGTCTACCTTCCCGACTTGAGTACCACATGAAGCAATGACTGAAGCATGTTCTTTAATATCACTTGCATTAAAATTGTTCATTCTACTTGCCTGTTTCTAGAAGTTGAGAGAAACAGTCTAAGCAATAAAAAATGCCACATGTGTAAGGGTTTTCAGGCTTTGAGTTTTTCTGGGTTAAAAATGTAAATGGTCAACATGGCTTGAGTAAGCTATAGGAGAGATGCTTTTTAAATTTGAGTTTTCAAATATTTTTATAACTGGATTTGAAGATTTGAAGATTTGAAGATTTGAAGATTTGAAGATTTGAAGATTTGAAGATTTGAAGATTTGAAGATTTGAAGATTTGAAGATTTGAAGATTTGAAGATTTGAAGATTTGAAGATTTGAAGATAGGTTAATTTTTTATGTCTTAAAATAAAAAAGAAGATAAAGCTTAGGCTTGATCTTCTTTCTGACCGTACATCCAAGTTGCAGCGATATATACACAAAAACCACTTGCCATTAAAATACCTGTAACCATTGTTAAGATCTCCCGTTTCAATAGCTGCATTATGTAAAAGTTTTATGACAGTTATATGACAATCTGGTTTTTTATTAAATTTAAAATAATTAATAAAATTCAATCGCTTAATACGGAATAAGCAAAATTATGCGTATTTTTTATCTGAAATATGACACTAAATATGACCGATTACTGTCATATTTGACCCGCTGAGCTGCTCAAGTCGTCCTTCAGATTGCTTAAACTATAAACTTTCGGCCAATGCTCGCCCAAAATGCCCACAACCCGATTCTTTTGTCTTATAATTTAGCCCGCTAGCTATCAGCCCGCTCAAGAGATATTTGTATGACAACTATTATCAAGCAAGATGACTTAATCACATCGGTTAAAGATGCGCTTCAGTTCATTTCTTACTATCACCCACAAGACTTTATCCAAGCGATGAGCCGTGCGTATGATCGTGAAGAGAACAAAGCTGCTAAAGATGCGATCGCGCAAATCTTAATTAACTCACGCATGTGTGCAGAAGGCCACCGCCCAATCTGTCAAGATACCGGTATCGTCAACGTATTTGTTGAAGTGGGCATGGATGTTAAATTCGATTTAACCATGGGCCTGGATGATGCAATCAATGAAGGCGTACGTCAGGGTTATTTAGAAAACTCCAACGTGCTTCGTGCATCAGTTCTGGCCGATCCTGCTTTTGGTCGTAAGAATACCAAAGACAACACTCCTGCCGTGATTTACCACAAGCTTGTGCCTGGTAATAAAGTAGATATCACTGTAGCAGCCAAAGGTGGCGGTTCAGAAAATAAATCTAAACTCGCAATGTTGAACCCATCTGATTCAATCGTAGATTGGGTACTGAAAACTGTTCCAACGATGGGTGCAGGCTGGTGTCCACCAGGTATGCTCGGGATTGGGATCGGTGGTACTGCTGAAAAAGCCATGATGCTTGCCAAAGAAGCATTGATGGAAGAGATCAACATGGACGAATTACTTCGTCGTGGTCCACAATCTAAACTTGAAGAACTTCGTATCGAAATCTTCGAAAAAGTGAATGCTTTGGGTATTGGCGCACAAGGTCTTGGCGGTTTAACCACTGTTCTTGATATTAAAATCAAAGATTATCCATGTCATGCTGCGGGTAAGCCAGTCGGTATGATCCCGAACTGTGCTGCGACTCGTCATGCACACTTCACACTTGATGGTACGGGTGTTGCCAACATCATCGCACCAAAACTTGAAGACTATCCTGAAGTCACTTGGGATTCTTCATCTTCTAAACGTGTTGACCTCGATACAATTACTCAAGAAGAAATGAATGCTTGGAAACCAGGTGATACATTACTTCTAAACGGTACGATTTATACTGGTCGCGACGCTGCACATAAACGTATGGTCGACATGCTTAACAATGGCGAAGAACTTCCGGTTGATCTGAAAGGTAAGTTTATCTACTACGTCGGTCCAGTCGATCCAGTCGGTGATGAAGTTGTAGGCCCTGCTGGTCCAACAACGGCTACGCGTATGGATAAATTCACACGTCAAGTCCTTGAAGCAACTGGCATGTTCGGCATGATCGGTAAAGCAGACCGTGGTCCTGCTGCCGTTGAAGCCATTAAAGACAACCAGGCAACTTACCTGATGGCTGTCGGTGGTGCTGCTTACTTGGTATCGAAAGCGATCCGTGAAGCTGAAGTGGTGGCTTTTGCTGACTTGGGTATGGAAGCAATTTACAAGTTTGTCGTGAAAGATATGCCGGTTTCTGTCGCAGTTGATGTGAATGGTACATCTATTCACGCCACTGCACCTAAAATCTGGCAAGCAAAAATTGGTAAGATTCCAGTCGTGGACGCTGCTGCAGGCTAATTTTGACTGCAATAAAAAAGCACCCTCTATCGGTAATGCCAGTCAGTTAAGGAATTGACTGGCATTTTCTTTTTCAAATTCATGATTATATCTGATAGATAGAAAAGTCATCCGCAACTGTTTGAGGCATGAGGTGTATTGCACCGCAAGATTTAAAAATGATTGTTTCTGCGACAAACTTACTAGGGTCTGTTGACATTTCAAGTATAGAATTTACCCGATAAAGGTAGCCAAATAAATATACAAGCTAATGCAACTGCCCCCTCATAGCTACACTTTAGCTTATCATATCGTGTTGCTATTCCTCTGAACTGCTTTAACCTACAAAATGCATTCTCAACTAAGTGTCTGATTTTATATAAATACCAATCCATATGATCATTATTTGACTGAGTATTTGATTTTCTTGGAATATTCGCTTTAGTTTTTTTCGCAGATATTTGTTCTCTTAATGATTCAGAGTCATATCCTTTGTCTGCACAACATACTTCCGTTTCACTCAAATCAAGTTTTTCAATCATTTTGGGAGCAATCTTGACATCATGTATCGTTCCATCGGAGATAATAATTTCGATTGGATTGCCATCCGCATCAACAGCTAAGTGTATTTTAGAACTATTTCCACCAATGCTTTTAGAAATATCCTGATCTTTTATTCCAGCAGAATGTTGGTGTGCCCGAACATGACTACCATCAATAAAAACCCATTCCATATCAGTACTTGAAGAAATTAATTTAAATATTTTCATTAGCTTATCATTTTTACACCAACGATTATATTTTTTAAAGATTGAGTTATACGAACCAAATTCTTTAGGCAAATCACGCCATGGGCAGCCTGTTCTTATTCTATAAAGTATTGCTTCGACAAAATTTCTCAAATTAGATTTGAAATAGATATCAAAATTTCGGAAAATAGAAAGTAACTTAGACTAGTGTTGATCATTCAGCATTGTACGAGGCATAGCGAGAAGTAAATTTGGTTTGGCGATTAAATTTTACTTTCTCGCTATTTTTTTGAACAGAAAATGTCAACAGACCCTAGTCGATGGTGGCTGACGAGTTTTGCGGATGAGGAGTGTTGCTCCGCAAGATGCCTTCCTTGCGAAGCTTCTCATTTGGGCGAAACCAAAGTAACAAATAATTTACAAGAATTTGATTTATAAAATTAATACTCCGCTGTGAATGACTAAAAAATTAAAGAGTCTATTTCTAAACTCCTTAACTGATCAACATTACCCTCTATCGGTGCTTTTTTATTATATTTATTCTAGAAAATGTTCCATTACCAAGTACGCGGATCCCAAAGTTTAAAAGGTGCCTTCAACTGTACATCTAATGATGGATCATAAGCAGTTGGTTCAATTTTCTGGGCTTTTTTGCGAATCTGGCCAGTTTCCTGATCTTGCGCCACAAAGTTAAAACTGTGAGATTTAAGCTGAGTAAAAGCAATTTCATTCAGACCGACCTTTTCCGGCATGAGCATGAAGGGCCCCGAGACACTACGCCGCGTGCTGATATTTTCTTCATCATATTTAATAAAATAGGATTGTCCTGCTTCCACACTAAAATCCAGATATTTAGGCTTCTGAAAATGCAAAGCACCCAACGGTCGACTGGTACTTAAACGATGGTGGTGTTTCAAAAAGTATGCTGAAAAAAACAATATGGCTTTTGATAAAATAGAGGTATGAAAATAACGCTACAAATCAAATGTCCTACCTGTCTAAGTAACAATATAAAGAGAAATGGCATCAA